>JBDRTL010000382.1:0-7526 GCA_043824045.1 Bacillota bacterium | reverse complement strand
CAATTCGTTATTCATCTCCTGTCTACAGGCGTCCTCCGTGTACCGGCTCAAAATCAATCTAAACAGATACGCCGTGTAATATAGTTTATCCCAACCACGAAAAACCGGATTCGCATCGTTCCATTCAAGACCTCGGAGCTGTAAATTTCCGTTTTAGGAAACGAAATCCCTTCCTAAACCAATGAACGGCTTCCATGTTCACAACCGGTACTTCGGTAAAGCGAATTTGATGATGCGTCAGCCATACGTCCAGCAGCCTCTCACCGATAAATCCAAAGGTTCTCTTATTATATGAATCATAGTTGGCGATGTCAATTTTATCTTCCAATAGAAACAACAGCGAAAACAGCCATTCGCAATACTGATCAAGCATAGCCTTTTCCATGATCATCATATTCAGGCGGTGGCCTTTGGTTTTCTGCATGACGCTATCGAAATCCAAAAGGTAATCGGGGTATAATTCACCAATGCACTCGCGTGAGGCTAACAGATCTTTTTCGTGATGCGCGTTTGCGTAGTGGGAGTAATTCGTCTCAATGAAGTAGTTTCTGGCCTTTGGCAGGATAACATCCGCCGTTTGAAGCAGCTTTTCCACATCGCCGCGTGCTAGAATTCTCTTCCACGGATTCCCCGCGCATCCGCACCGCCCGAGGTATCTTCGGTAATGAACCAGCCCGATCACCTGCGCCCGGCAGTTTTTCCAAGCCCAGTATAAACCCGTAAGCTCACAATATCCGGCGTTTCTTTCTGAAATATGGTCTCCCGTATCGTCGGTATTTGGTAAAAAATGTTCGGCATGTATTGCACCGACCTGTAAAGGTATATACAACGCATCGTTTGCCATGCGATAGGGCTTGTGTGTCACCACATAGATTATAACATCACCCATTGGCGATCTCCGCGCCGCACAAATCCAGCGCCTGCCGAACCGCCGCGTCCATATCCAGATAGCGGTAAAGCCCGAGGCGGCCCGCGAACACGATGTTTTTTTCGTTCCGCGCCAACGCCGCGTACCTGCGGTACAACGCCTGATTGACTGCGTCGTTGACCGGGTAGAACGGCTCGCCGCCCGGCGTCCATTCCGAGGGGTATTCGCGGCTGATCACGGTTTTTTGCTGCGTGCCGAAGTTGAAGTGCTTATGCTCGATGACGCGCGTATACGGCGTCTCGCGGTCGGTATAGTTCACCACGGCGTTTCCCTGATAATTCTCCATGTCGAGCGTTTCGTTCTCCAGCCGGATGCTGCGGTATTGCATCGGGCCGTGCCTGTAATCGAAATACGCGTCGATACAGCCGGTGTAGATCACCCTGTCCGCCAAAGCGGCAAGCGCTTCGCGCTGGGCCAGGAAATCCGTATCTGTACGGACTTCAATCCCGGCAAGCAGGCTTTCGATCAAAGCCGTATACCCGTGAACCGGGATGCCCTGAAAACGGGAATTGAAGTAGTTGTTATCGTATGTGAACCGGACCGGCAGCCGGTTGATGATGCTTGCCGGAAGCTCGCCGCAGGCTCTCCCCCATTGCTTTTCGGTATACCCCCTGATCAGTTTTTCGTAGATGTCCGTGCCGACCAGGCTGATCGCCTGCTCCTCGAGATTGCGGGGATTTGCAACGTTCGCGGCCTGCCGCTGCCGCCAGATGATCTCGGCGGCCTCTTTGGGCGCCGTCACTCCCCACATCCGGTAAAACGTATTCATATTGAAGGGCAGATTGTAGATTTCCCCTTGATAATTCGCAAGGGGAGAATTGATGAAGTTGTTCATTTCGGCGAAGCGGCTGACGTAATTCCATACTTCTTTGTCGTCGGTATGGAAAATATGCGGGCCGTACCAGTGCACGTCGATGCCTTCCACTTTTTTCGTATACACATTGCCGCCGATATGATGGCGCTTCTCAACGACAAGGCATTTTTTACCCGCCGCGGCCAGTTCCCTCGCCGCGACGCTCCCGGAAAGGCCAGCGCCGACAATCAGATAATCGTACATCCGTCCTTACCCTTCCCAAACCGTTTCCGCCGTATGCAGCCGGCTATTCCAGGTCTTTCGGCGATGCCCGGCAGCGCGGGGCGTTGATTGCGGAAACGGCTTGCGGCTACTCCCGTCCACGGTATGGTTTGCAAGCGTTTTGCTGTCTTTCATGATAGCATAGCTTTCGGATTTCTTCAACGGAGGAGCGCAGCCGCTTTCTAAAGAACAGACCGAATCACGCTTTACAAGCGCGACTTCATTGTGATATATTGATGAAACATAATATAATATTCACTTGCGGGGGACGTATGAAATACCTGGAACAGCGCGAGAGCCGGGTGCACGGGACGTTTGACTTCCCCTTTGGATATTACAACGTAACATCCGAACATCCGCGCTACATCATGGTGGACCACTGGCATCCGGAGTATGAGATTATCCGGATCAACAAAGGCACGCTGCAGTTCAAGGTGAACGGGCACCAGTACGCCGGCAATCCGGGCGATTTTTTTATCGTCCAGGACGGCGCGCTGCACGGCGGCATGCCGCAGCGGTGCCACTACGAATGCATCGTGTTCGATATGAACGCCATCGCGGAATTAAACCCGCTCTGCGGCCAGCTGATACGGCCCGTGCTGTTTGGCGAATCGCAGTTCGCGGAACATATCTACGCGCCCGACGCGCGGCTTTCACAAGCGGGCGAGGCGCTGTTTTCCTCGTTTGTCATGGGCGGCGAGAACGCGCCGTATTTTACCATCGGCGCAATCTTCACGTTTGTCGGCGCGCTTTTAGACGGCTATACCGAGCGCAGGGCTCTCAAACCGCAGGAGGCCGAACTGCGTCGCCTGGCGCGCATCAAGGACGTGCTGCGCCTAATCCGCAACCACTATCACGAGGAGATTTCGCTGGATGATATGGCGGCCAGCGCTCATATGAACAAGCGGTACTTCTGCCGCTATTTCCGCGAGATGATGGGCAAAACGCCCATCCAATACCTGAATTATTACCGCGTCGAGTGCGCCTGCGAGCTGCTGTCCGCCTCCGAACGGTCCGTATCCGAGGTGGCGATGGCCTGCGGGTTCAGCAACATCAGCTATTTCATCCGGGTGTTCGGCACGCACAAGGGCACGACTCCAAGCCTCTACGCCAGGCACGCGTTGCCATCCTGAGGGAAAAGAAGGGTGATCGTATGAAATTCACGGACGGCTTCTGGCTCAGCAAACCGGGATATGAACTGTTCAACTGCGCGCAGGTGCAGGACGCCCGGTGGGAAGGCGGCGCGTATACCGTTTACTGCTCGTTTATTCCCATCGCCCATCGCGGCCAAACCCTGGCCGGGCCGATGCTCACGCTGCGCTTCTTTGCCCCGCGCGCGGGTATATTGTCGGTGAAGATGACAAATTACGAGGGCACAACCCGCAGGGAGCCGCGCTTTGCGCTTGCAACGGACGGCACGGCGGTAAAAGCGCAGGAGAACGGCGATACGATCACCGTGACCTCGGGGAAGCTCCGCGCCGTGGTCACCAGAAAAAAGTTCAGCCTGCGCTTTTTCGAAAACGGAAAGGAGCTGACGGGGCTAGGCGAGCGCCACATGGGCTGCGTGAAGACGCCGGACGGCTGGTACATGCGCGTAAAGCTGGACGTGGGCGTGGGCGAAAAGCTGTACGGGCTGGGCGAGCGCTTCACCCCGTTTGTGAAAAACGGGCAGGCCGTGGATATCTGGAACGAGGACGGTGGCACGTCCTCGGAGCTCGCGTATAAAAACATCCCCCTCTACCTGACAAACAGGGGTTACGGCGTGTTTGTCAACTCCACCGGCCGGGTGAGCTTCGAGCTGTGCTCGGAGGCCGTGGAGAGCGCGCAGTTCTCCGTGCCGGGGCATGCCGTGGAGTTCATGGTGATCGGCGGCGGGGACATGAAAACCGTGCTTGGCCGCTACACCGCGCTCACGGGCCGCCCCGCGCTGCCGCCCGCGTGGAGCTTCGGGCTGTGGCTGACCACCTCGTTTACCACCGATTACAACGAAAAGACCATCCACGAGTTTGTGGACGGCATGGCCGAGCGCGGCATCCCGCTGCGCGTGTTCCATTTCGACTGCTTCTGGATGAAGGCCTACGAATGGTGCAATTTCGAGTGGGACGGCGCGGGCTTCCCCGACCCCAGAGGCCTGATCGCCCGGCTGAAGGCGCGGGGGCTCAAGACCTGCGTGTGGATCAACCCCTATATCGGACAGAAATCCCCGCTGTTTAAAGAAGGGCGCGACAGGGGATATTTCCTGAAACAGGAAAACGGCGACGTGTGGCAGTGGGACATGTGGCAGGCCGGCATGGCGATTGTGGACTTCACCAACCCGGGCGCCTGCGCCTGGTACCAGGAAAAACTCAAGACGCTTCTGGATATGGGGATCGACAGCTTCAAGACCGATTTTGGCGAGCGCATCCCCACGGACTGCGCGTACTTCGACGGCAGCGATCCCAACCTGATGCACAACTACTATACGCATCTTTACAACCGCACGGTGTTTGAGCTTCTGGAACGCGAACGCGGCAAAGGCGAGGCCTGCGTGTTTGCCCGCAGCGCCACCGCGGGCGGCCAGCAGTACCCCGTGCACTGGGGCGGCGACAGTTCCAGCACCTATTCAAGCATGGCGGAATCGCTGCGCGCGGGGCTTTCGCTGTGCATGAGCGGGTTTGCGTTCTGGAGCCACGACATCAGCGGCTTTGAGGATACGGCGACCGAGGACGTGTACGTGCGCTGGGCGCAGTTCGGGCTTCTGTCCAGCCATTCCCGCCTGCACGGCTCCTCCAGCTACCGCGTGCCGTGGCTGTTCGGCGAAAACGCGGTCAACGCCGTGCGTGCGTTTTCCAGGCTCAAGTGCCGCCTGATGCCGTATCTGTATGCGGCCTCCGTGCAGGCGCACGAAACGGGCGTGCCCGTGATGCGCGCGATGGCGATGGAGTTCCCGGGCGACCTCGCCTGCGAAGACCTGGACCGCCAGTATATGCTGGGCGAAAGCCTTTTGGCCGCACCCGTGTTCCGCAAGGACGGCGCGGTGGACTACTACCTGCCGGGCGGCGTGTGGACGCACCTTTTGACGGGCGAAGCCAAAGACGGCGGCGCGTGGAAGCAGGAAACTTACGATCTTTTGAACCTGCCGCTGCTGGTACGCGAAAACACTATCCTGCCGCTGGGCAAAAGCGAGGAGCAGGTGGACTACGACTATCTGGACGGCCTGGAGCTGCACCTCTACCGCCCGCTGGAAGGCGTGCCCGTAACGATTCAAATGGCGGACAGCAAAGGCGGCCGCGCCCTGACCGTGACCATGGCAAAGCAAAACGGCAAGGTGCGCGTTGCGGTGGACGGCAGGCACAAGGGCATCGCAATCCTCCTGCACGATACAAAAACGGCGCGGGCATCTCTCGCCCCGCATGAGCGGGAGACCACGCTTTCATGATGCAAGCCGAACTTACGCAACCGCTCAACTCCCTCTCCGTGGAAGAAGCGGGCCGATAACAGGATAAAAAGACGGATCCGGGCGATCCGGAATGGAACGAATTCACAGGCGGCGAATGGAGCGGCGAGTTCAACGACGGCTCCTTCCAGATCCACAATACGACCTGGTCCACCAACGCGGTCAACCCCGTAACGGGCGAGCGCTACAACAAGGATTTCTGGGCGAGCTACCAGGTGCCGGCCGCCTATGCCATCGATCAGGATTGGCGCGGCTGGGCGGGCGCGGAGACCGTGCAGGCTTATATGGCCAACCAGGACTTCGTGGTCAGGCCCGCGACCGAATACGCCGACCCGACGATGGACGACGACCTGAACCTGATCTGGACGCAGGTGAGGAAGGCCATCGTGGACGGCACGTGGAACCTGGTCTACGCCAAAAACGACGGCGCGTTCAATTATCTGCTCAGCCAGATGATCAAAAACGCCAACGGCTACGGCTTTGAAACCTGCGCCGAGCTCGGCCGCAGCGAGGCCGCCATGTGGCGGCAGATGGTACAGGACATCCAAAACGCGGAGTAAACGAGAATAATCCATATAATCGCCGCCGAGGGCTGTAACGTCCGCGGCGGTTTTCGTTTGCATGCCCCGCTTTGCAGACCCGCCTTGTTGGAATTGTAAAGATATAGTATACTGTAATCGTTCATCAGAAAATCCTATAATGCGATGGCAGCTTGTGATTGGGTTTGTTACGAGGGTTATCCCATGCGGCGCACGGTTATACCTGTACCATACGTTTCGGTTGGTTCTTCCACTTTCTTCATACGCAAAAGCGATGACGAAAGATGCTTGGCCGTAAAGGAAGGAATGGAATGGCAAAGTCTTGCAGGTATACCGTAATCGCACTTTCAGCAGCATTCGCGCTGTATATTGTCTCTGTTATGTTTCTGCCGGCACTGTTTACCGACCTGCTGGCCCCGATATGCGATTTCTATGCTGCAGGCCTTGTTTTTTATGCGATCCATACGTCCAAGAACAAAGAATTCCGGCTGAATTTCATCATTGCGGGTCTCGCGCTTTTATCCTGGGCGCTCGCTGACCTTTGCTGGCTGATTTACGCCCAGGCGCTTGGTATTGATCCCGGCAGCGTCGGCTTTATCACGGCGCTGTATTTCGGCACAAACCTGTTTCTGGTCATATTGACCATCCACTACCTTGTCTACCGCCTGCAAAAATGGGACAAGGTGCAGCTGATTATCGACGCCGTCACCTTCTCCCTGGCCATGCTGTGGCTGATGTGGGTGCTGCTGCTCAATAAAGACGCCGGTTCGATCGGCCCGCTGCTGGATGACACCGTCACCGGCTCCGCCTCGATTATTCTGGACGTATTCCAGCTGACTGCCGTCACGATCTGGTACCTGTCCATCCGCAAGGGTGTGATTCCGGTGTTCCTGGGCCTGCTGGCCGGCGCGGTGTTCAGCTACTCCTTGCTTGACCTGGTGTACTACTACCTGTACGCGCATGATATGTACGTTCCGAATTCCTACATTGACGCCCTGTATTTACTGACGCTGTTTGGCATCGCTGTCTCCGTCAAGATGTACTATGTAAAGTATCCCGTCAGCTATAACAACGCCAACCAAAACACCAATATCGGCCGTCGGCACAAAAGCCTGTGGCTGATCCTGTTTGCGTTACTCATCATGGTTTTTAAAGGGATTGACGCTTACGACGTCATTTTCTACCTGATCCTGCTGCTTTTCCACGAAGGCAGCAGCACGTATATCCAGAATACGCTGCGGAACAAAGAGCTGCTGGCACAGGAAGTGACGATCAACAAAAAGCTGGAGATGCTTGTCTCGGAAAAGACAAACGATCTGAAAACCGCCAACGACGAGCTGTGGCAGCGCAACGAAGATCTCAGATATATCAACCTGCACGATCCGCTGACAGGGCTCAATAACCGTATCTACTTCCTGGACAGGCTGGAGAATGCCATTAAAAACGCACAGCCGAACGGGAAAGTGGCGCTGGTTTTGTGGAATGTGGATAACCTGAAGGGAATCAACGATACCTACGGGCATTTTACGGGCGATAAAATCCTGATTC
>JBDRTL010000381.1:0-4536 GCA_043824045.1 Bacillota bacterium | reverse complement strand
GCGATACAAACTGATCAAAGCCATGCGGGAGCATACGATCGAAACGTGCTGCGACCGTTTTGAGTTTTTCGAAAACGGGGTGAGCGTCGGGGACGTCGTCAAATTCACGGGGCTGGCGCAATCCACCGTATCCCAGCACCTGTCGGTGCTGTTGAAAGCCGGTCTGATCAGGCGGGAGAAGCGCGACCAGTGGAGCTGCTTCTTCCTCAACCGCCCTGTGCTGGACGAGTTTTTGAAGAGGCTGCGTGAAGACCTGCAGGCTGTGTAATTTTTTATTTTTGCGATCATGTATCGTATATCTACGATATACGATATTCAGGAGGAAATCATATGGAATCGGCACTCATGTATATTGGCAACCTGCTCCTTGAAATGGCTGCGACCGTCGGGAAAACGCTGGCGCACAACTGGTGGGTGCTTGCGTTTTCGATCCTGACGGCCGTCATCTTAAAAACATTCGTGGATACGGAGAAACTGAAGCGTTACCTGATCGGCAGAACGCGGATCTCCATCTTTCTAAGCGTTCTGGTGGGAACCTTTACCCCGTTCTGAGCCTGTGGGACGATGGCGGTGATCGTCGGGATGCTGACAACGGCGATGCCCTGGGGGCCGATCATGGCGTTTCTGACCTCGTCGCCCCTCATGAGCCCGGATGGATTTGTGATGATTGCCGGCCTGATCAGCCTGCGGTTTGCCGTCGCTTTGACCACCGCGTCGCTGGTCATCGGGGTTTCGTCCGGGTTTATCGCGCAATGGATCGAACGGCATACCGGGTTCCTGCGCGGGCAAACGCGAAGCCAAAGCGCTGCGGAGGCCGCCTGCGGCTGCCAGGAAGGGGAGGCTTCGCCTGGGCAGCCCGCCGCTGTCGCCTGCGGCTGCGCCGCGCCGCTGCCGGCTGGCAATACGTGCGGATGCGTGCAAAAACAAAACGTGAAACTGCTTATGCAGGGGAACGGCGGGAGCGCCTGCTGCGCCGCGCCTTCCCGGCGTTCCGGGACCGGCGGTTCCCGCCTGCTGGAAAAGATCAGGATGCACGAGTTGCTGCGGAATCTCGTGGACCTGGGTTTGAAGCAGATCCTGCTGTATTTCAGCGTGTTCATTGCTGTCGGATACCTGGTGAATGCTTTTGTGCCCGCGTCCATCGTATCCGCGTTGCTGGGCGCGGACAACCTGACGGCGGTTCCCCTGGCCGCGCTGATCGGTCTGCCGCTGTACCTGACGACGGAATCAAGCATCCCACTGATCAATTCCCTCCTGCAAAGCGGGGCCAGCGAAGGCGCGATGCTTGCGTTCATCATCTCCGGATCAGCGACCAGCGCGTGGGTCATCGCAGGACTCGCCACTTTTATACGGAAAAGAGCATTGGGGCTTTATGTGGCCTGTATCATGGCGGGCAGCATCGTGATCGGCTACCTGTACGACGCGGTACTCGCCGTCCTGTAGTTCATCAAAAAAACGGAGGGCCGCAGGGTATAGCGGTCCTCCGTTTTTCTATAGCGCCCGTTTAGATTGTTCGCCGCACTAGTCCCCGTCTTCTGCCGGACGCGACACACTAGGTCTAGGCCAAATTCCGGAACCCCAGCTTCGCGCCGCAGCTTTCGCGGATGATCAGCGCGGGGGCGCGCACGAGCGTCACGGGCGCTTTCTGGTTTTGGGAACTGGTCGCGAGTTCCACGATCGCGGTGCGCGCGCGCTCTTCGGAAAACAGGTCGATCGTCGTCAGCGGCGGCATGGTGTGGGGGCTGAAGTAGTTGTTGTCGCAGCCGGTCAGCGCCATGTCCTCGGGAAGTTTGAGGCCCATGGAGTGCAATTGGTGGATCGCGCCCACGGCGACCATATCGCTGAACGCGACGATCGCGGTCGGCCATCGGTCGCGGGGGATGGTGGTAAGCATGCGCAGCACGGCAATCTCGCCCGTCTCCGCCGAAAAGCCCGACGCGCCGTGATATTCGTCGTCCTTCACCAGCCCGAACTCCTCAATCGCGCGCAGATACCCCCGGGCGCGCGCGCCGGACGCCTCAAGCGTCTGGTTGCCGCCGATAAAGGCGATGCGGTGATGGCCGAGCATATGCAGGTGCTGCACCGCCTGGAACATTGCGGTTTCCAGATCGTTGTGCAGGAAGGTGCATTTCACGTTATCCATCGGCGGCGAGATGGCGATCAGCGGCATGTGCTCCATAATCATGTTGAGGGCAATCGGCAGATCGGCGCGCTCGGCTTCGAAAACGCCGCCGATGTACAGCGTGCCGCGAAGCCGCCAGTGTATGATGCGCTTGGCGATTTCCGTCATGTCGTAGGCCTCGCCGTCGAGCAGCTGGAACAGCATCGTCTGGAAGCCGAGCCGCTTGGCTTCCCGGTTGGCTGAGGAGAGAATGCGGCCCCAGTACTGGCCGCTTGTTTCGGGGATAATCACGGCAAAGGTCTGCTGCGCAAGCGAAATCTGCTGGCGCAGGCTCTGCCAGGTGGAAAAGCTGTGCGTGCGGGCGATCGCCTCCACCTTCGCGCGCGTTTTCGCGCTTACGTTCGGATGGCCCGAGAGCACGCGGGAAACGGTGGAGGGCGCGACGCCCGCTTCGCGCGCGATATCGTAAATGGTCAGTTTTTTTGGCATTGGCTGGTCCTTTCCTGCCGGATGTTTCTTTATGCAATCGAGAATATAAAATCAGTATACCCGATGCGGTTTGGGAAAGCAAGAGAAATGGAACAAATTCCAGTAAAGCATGGAAGAAATGATGAAATATACCGCGATACTGTTGACAATGGTCGTTTGGTGTGCTATCTTTACATCAAGACTGGCGATAATATGGATAACTTGAGAGAGTATCGCCGAAAATTGGAACAAGTTCCATTATTAACGTCGAATTTAGAAGGAGGATTCACCAATGAAAAAAATCGTTTCTCTGGTGCTGGCAACCCTGCTGCTGGTTGCTATGCTGTCCAATGTCGCGGCGCTGGCAGATGAAAAACGCGTTGTCAAGGTCGCTTCCTGGGACGTTTTCGGCTCGGCCGCGAACTACCACGAAGCCATCAAGGCAGGCTTTGAAGCCGCCAATCCGGACATTGCGCTTGAATGGGTGGACCTGGCGTCGCAGGATTACAAGACTCTGGCTACCTCTATGCTGTCCGCCGGAGACCCGACCGACGTTTTCATCATCAAAGAGATCACCGACCTCCAGAAATGGACCGATCAGGGCTTCCTGATGTCGCTGGATGATCTCGTAGCCGCGGACGGATACGATCTCACCGGGTTTGCGGGCATGGATAACGTGTGCCGCGTATCGGACGGCGCGCTCAACGCCCTGCCTTTCCGCAGCGACTTCTGGGTGCTGTACTACAACAAGACCCTGTTTGACAACGCAGGCGTTGCCTATCCCACCGGCGATATGACCTGGGAAGAATACGCAGCTCTCGCGCGGGCTGTGGCCAGCGGCGAGGGGATTGACAAGATCTTCGGCACGCACTATCACACCTGGCTGAGCGCGGTGGTCAACTGGGCGGTCTGCGGCGTGGACTATACGCTGGCGGACGGCAATTACGATCCGCTCGCATACTTCTACGCGTTGGAACATGCCCTGGAAGACGAAGGAGTTTGCATGGAATACGGCGAACTCAAAGCAACGGGCCAGCATTACTCCGGTGCGTTCTATCAGGGCAATATCGCCATGATGCCCATGGGCTCCTGGTTCATCGGCACCCTGATCAAGGAAAAGGCCGCCGCAACGTTTGATTTCGACTGGAGCTTCACCTCCGTGCCGCACATGGAAGGCGTTCCCGCGAAATCATCCTTTGGCAACCTGACCGCCATCTCCATCTCCAAGAATGCCGCCAACGCGGCTGACGCCTGGACCTTCGCCAAATGGGTCTGCGGCGAGGATGGCGCGAAGGCCATCGCAGCCGTCGGCACCCGTCCCGCCTATGTGAGCGACGCCGTTGCCGCCGCCTTTGCCTCCGTAGCAGGCTT
Organism: Bacillota bacterium; assembly: GCA_043824045.1. Taxonomy (GTDB): domain Bacteria; phylum Bacillota; class Clostridia; order Christensenellales; family Aristaeellaceae; genus CAXXOK01. The sequence goes on along the minus strand of JBDRTL010000381.1, from coordinate 575 downwards.
CCCGTCCGACGCCGGCGCGCTGGACGCGCTGGTACCCAGCTCCGTGAGCCTGGAGTGGCCTCCGGGAGAACTGGTGCCGCAGCTCCAGACCATCGTGAATGAGGAACACACCGCCATCATGAGCCGCGAGGCCACCATCGAGGAAGGCATCGGCTACATGAACGAACGCGCTACGGAAGTGCTGGGCAACTAAGTTTCCGCATCACTCGCAAACGAATGGGGAGGAGGGGTTCTCCTCCCCGTTTTTAGTCATAACAGAGGAGGTTTTAATGCCATGGTTCAGGACGCTCATGCGGCTGTGCCCAGGCGTAAAAGCAGGCTGCAGCGGAAGAACACGCTCATCGCCTATTCTTTCCTGGCCCCGAATTTCCTCGGGTTTCTAATCATCACCATGGCGCCGATCCTGTTTACGGTCGTGCTCTCCTGCCTGACGTGGAACGGCGGGGTGCTGGAAAACATGTCGTGGGCGGGGTTTGGCAACTTTCAGGAGATCTTTGCCAAGTTCGATTTCAAGCGTTCCGATCTGGCGATCACGCTGAAAAACACCGTGCTTTACGCTTTGGCTACCGTGCCGC
>JBDRTL010000380.1:0-4111 GCA_043824045.1 Bacillota bacterium | reverse complement strand
GCGCGGCATTACGCCCGCTTCGTGATTTCGATCACACCGCTGCAAAACGAAAACGCGCGGAACGACGCGTCATATCCATGCAACCGTCCCCGCAGCTTCGCAAAAACGATGTACGCTTCCTCATCGTCCCATTCGTCCCCGCTAGCCTCTTCGCAGTGCAGGCGCGCTTCCTCCGTCGGGAAGCACACGTCGCCAATCAGCATCGCGCCCTGCGGCTTTAACAGTTTGAGCAGGGAGAGGATGAACGCCGCCTGCGCATATTCCGTGAGATGGTGCAGCGCGTAGGTGCTGATGATAAAATCGAAGGTCTGCCCTGCAAGCGCGGGCGGGATTCCCCGCGCAAAATCCCATTGCAGCAGTTTGGCTTTCGGCATCTTTTGCCGGGCCATTGTAAGCATTTCTGCTGAGAAGTCTATGCCTGTAATTTCGCATCCCGCATCATACAGCTTTTTCGCAAGCACCGCGGTGCCAAACCCGACGTCCAGCACTCCAGCAGGTGCTTTTTGCATCACCGTTTCGTAGACCGCGCTCATTACGTCCCAATACCCGGCAAACGGGTATTGATTGTCTTTCTCTGTCAGCCGGACGGAATTATCGTATGTGTCCGCCCAAAGATCAAAACCGTGATTGTCAAGCATTGCATGCCTCCATTAACAAGTCGAATAAACGGCTACGAGCCTTTGATAGCATATTCACAGTTCGCCAAGATACGATCGAACAGTGGCAAGTATTTTTGTACTGAAAAGCTCTTTTCAATCTATCCTTTCCAGCATAACTATCGAAGCAAACGAATTCAAGATCCATGCGATCAAACAATGGAAGAGGATGATCCCATGCGGAGATAATCTGTGTTTCTTTGTTGCTTATTCATTCTATCAGGTTCAATCGCTGAGACGGTATCAGGAATATCTTCCGTTCCTGATTGATCGATTCGTGATGAAGATGCATGAAAACGAGTAACCGCAGAATATATAAACGCAAGCGGATATTCTATCTCACGCCGCCGGGCAACCGGTTTTGCAGTCCCGCGCTACCGGCGGATGGTGCACGCAAGCGATTCGCCAAACGCGAAGGCACCCCGTAGGATTTGCGGACGGTTCAGCAGATCGGCTCGCGAGTCGATCCCTTCGACAGTAAAACTATTGATCAGCGGAATCTCCAGATGCCCTAAAAAGTGTTCGATTGTATGGACAAGGTTCAGGTTTTCCTGTCGGCTGCGCCCTGCCCTGACGGCGACGGCCGCGCCCTTGGCGGTCATCGTCACCGGCAGCCTCATGGCGTTTTGATTGCAGTATGGCGTACACCGGTCAATGAAAACCTTGAGTTGTCCCGTCACGTCGCCCCAGTACGACGGCGAGGCAATGATGACGAGATCGGCGTTGAACATATCATCGGCGATCCGCCTCACATCGTCATCCTGCACACATTCACCCGTCTGATAGCATGCCTTACAACCGTGGCAGCAGCCGACGGTCATGGCGCTGAGCTGCACCAGAACGGTTTGCACGCCCTGCGCTTCCAGCCCCCGGAGGATTTCCGCGGCAACAGTTGCCGTATTCCCTTCCGGTTTCGGGCTTCCTACGATACAAACCGCTTTCAAGCGCAGCCTCCGTTCCATGCCGCCAATCCGCGCTATGTTCTATTGATACTATATCATTTCTGAAACTGCCAATGGATTCCTTCTGCAAAATCCATGTAAAAGCCGAGGGAAGCAAACCGCGCTGGTTTGCTTCCCTCATATAGAGAAAGGAGGAAGGAGAATTACAAAGCCAGGCGTTTGAACGCCGCTTTCATATCCGGATACAGTTCCTTGAACTGCGCGTAGCATTTTTGGTATGCGGGCTGGTTTTCTTTGACGGGCAGCTGTTCGCCGCCGATTTGAATCATGCTGTCGCAGGCTTCCCGCACCGAGGGATACAATCCCGCGCCCACGCCCGCGAGGATCGCCACGCCCAAAGTGGCGCCTTCCTTGCTTTTGGTGGTGACGACCCTGCAGCCAAACACGTCCGCCAGCATCTGCCGCCAGAACCCGGAGCGGCCGCCGCCGCCCGTGGCAAGCATCTGCGCGGGCTTCACACCCATCTCGCCGAGCACGTTCAGGCCGTCGTTAAGGGCAAAGGTAACGCCCTCAAACACCGCGCGCATCAGATCGCGTTTTGTATGCATCGCGGAAAGCCCGAAGAACACGCCGCGGCAGTCCGGGTCAAGGTGCGGGGTGCGTTCGCCCATCAGGTAGGGCAGGTAGAACAGGCGGTTCGCGCCGATGGGGCTTTTCGCCGCCTCCATGTCCATCAACTGGTAGGGGTCCACGCCCATCAGCGCTGCGGTTTCAATCTCCGACGTGCAGAAGTTATCGCGGAACCACTTGAGCGACAGGCCGGCCGACTGCACGACGGCCATCACGTGCCACGCGCCGGGCACCGCGCAGCAGAACGTGTGCACGCGGCCTTTTGGGTCGATGGCGAGGGTATCGGTATGCGCAAACACCACGCCGGAGGTGCCGATGGTGGTAAAGGCGCGCCCGTCCGCGACCACGCCCGTGCCGACGGCCGCCGCGGCGTTATCGCCCGCGCCGCCGACCACCAGCGTTTTCTCGGACAGCCCCGTGATCTTGGCCGCCTGCGCGCTGATATGCCCGGTGACCTCGGGGCTTTCGTAGACCTTGCCTAAATAGGACTTGTCGATGCCAAGTTTTTCAAGCACCTCGTCGCTCCAGCGGCGGTTCGGCACGTCCAAAAGCTGCATGCCGCTGGCGTCGCTGACCTCGGTGGCGAAATCGCCCGTGAGCATATAGCGCAGGTAGTCCTTGGGCAAAAGGATATGGCGGCATTTTTTATAAATCTCCGGCTGGTGCTTTTGCACCCAGCGGATCTTGCCCGCGGTGAAGCCCGTGAGCGCCGGATTGGCGGTGATCTCGATCAGGCGTTTCGCGCCGATGATCCCGGTGATCTCCTCGCACTCCTTGCCGGTGCGCTGATCCGCCCAGATAATGCATGGCCGGAGCACCTTGCCCGCCTCGTCCAGCATCACCAGGCCGTGCATCTGGCCGGAAATACCCAGGGCGGCGATGTCTTTTAAGTTCACGCCGCTTTTTTTAAGCACCGCGGAGATGGTCTGCACGGCGGCGTTCCACCAGTCCTCGGGGGCCTGCTCGGCCCAACCGTTTTCGGGTTGGCTCAACGGATATTCGACGGTCGCGCTGGCGGCCACGGCGCCGTCCCGGTGAAACAGGACGGTTTTGGTGCCGCTGGTCCCCAGGTCAATTCCCAGCAGATACTTGTCGCTCATGGCCCGCTCCTACTGAAAGAAGATTTGGTTGATGACGTTTTCGATGTATTCCTGCCTGCCGCTGCCGGGAAGCCCGGGCGCGCCGTTTTTCACGGCGACGGCCGCGCATTCTTCCAGTGTCGCCATGCCCGCGCGGATCTTTTTGCCGATCTCGGTGCCTGTGTAGCTTGCATAGCGTTCCTTGACAAACCCGTCGATCCGGCCGTCCTCAATGATCGCTGCGGCCTTGATCAGGCCCAGCGCGAAGGAATCCATGCCGAGGATAAACGCTTCGAACATATCTTCCGGCGTATAGGACGGGCGGCGGTTTTTCGCGTCGAAGTTGAAGCCGCCGGTCAGGCCGCCGGCCTTCAAGACCTCGTACATGCACATCGTGGTTTCATAGACGTCGAAGGGGAACTCGTCGGTATCCCAGCCCAGCAGCAGGTCGCCCTGGTTGGCGTCGATGGAGCCCAGCATCCCGTTCATCGCGGCGATGCGCAGATCATGCTGGAAGGTGTGGCCGGCGAGCGTGGCGTGGTTTGCTTCGATGTTCATTTTGAAATCCTTGTCCAGCCCGTACTGGCGCACGAAGCCGATGGCTGTCGCGGCGTCGTAATCGTACTGGTGCTTCATGGGTTCCTTGGGCTTGGGCTCGATGTAGAAATCGCCCTTGAAGCCGATGGAACGGCCGTACTTGACGGCCATTTTCATCAGCGCGGCGATGTTTTCCTGTTCGAATTTCACGTCGGTATTCATCAGGGTTTCATAGCCTTCGCGGCCGCCCCAGAACACATATCCCCTGCCGCCGAGCTTCACCGTGCAGTCCAGCGCCTTTTTAATC
>JBDRTL010000379.1:0-6625 GCA_043824045.1 Bacillota bacterium | reverse complement strand
GCGGCAGAAATACCGCTTGTTCATATGCGCGCCGTTGGCAAGGTCGTCCAGCGTGATCTCCTCGTGGTAGTGGTTGCGGATCAGCCGCAGCACGTCCTTGATGCGGGAAACGCTGCGCATTGCCGCATCCTTCGATTTTTCGATGCAGTCCTCCGTATATTGCTCCAAAAGCCTGCCCACAAAATCAAAGGTCGCGCTGATCACCTGAAACGGCGCATAGGTTTTTTCGCAGGCCAGTGAACTGAATAATTTGTCAGCCGCAAGCCGCAGGCCCTCGTCGCAGTTGGTGATATGGTTGATGAACTGCGAGCTTCCAAACAACACCGGCTGCGCCAGCTGTTTGCACATGGGGCTTAATTCGATCACGGAATGAAAGTAGAACACAAGGCACTCGTAATGGCATTTGCGCGGCGTGCCCCCGTGAAGCGCTCCGTCAGGCACGATAAAGATATCCCCCGCATTTCCGATATGCTTGTGACCGTTGAGAATAAAATGAAATTCACCTTTGCTGATACGGATAATCTCGTACTCCGTATGCCTGTGATCGACCATATGATAGCGCGGATGATTGGATTTGATGTTGTAATAGCCAAACGGAAAATCGAACGTTCCGTGCGCCCGCGTTTCCCTTTGTTCCAGATACTTCATCGTATCCCCCTTCAGAAAGTGAATTTAATACTAACTTTACTTACTATACCACTAGCAAACACACTTGAAAAGAGGTAAAATGTTCATAGAGGAAAGCAGAGGTAATCGAAATGAATAGAAAACGTTTAATCGGCAAATACCCTGTGATTGGCATTCGTCCCACCATCGACGCGCGGCGCGGCGCGATGGACGTGCGCGCGAATCTGGAGGACCAGTCCATGAATATGGCCAAGTCCGCCGCGGCGCTGTTTCACAAAAACCTCCGCTATACGGACGGGCAGCCCGTGCAGGTTGTGATTGCCGACACGACCATCGGCCGCGTACCCGAAGCCGCCGCCTGCGCCGAGAAGTTCCGCCGCGAGGGCGTGGATATCACTTTGACCGTCACCCCGTGCTGGTGCTACGGCGCGGAGACGATGGATATGGACCCCCTGACCATCAAAGGCGTCTGGGGCTTGAACGGCACGGAGCGCCGCGGCGCGGTGTACCTAGCCAGCGTTCTGGCGACCCACGAGCAAAAAGGCCTCCCCGCTTTTGGCTTTTACGGCCACGACGTGCAGGACGCCGACGATACCGGGATTCCCAAAGACGTGCGGGAAAATCTGCTGCGTTTTGGCCGCGCGGCCGTCGCCGCCGCGTCCATGCGCGGGAAGAGCTACCTGCAGATCGGGTCGATCTGCATGGGCATCGGCGGCTCAATCATCGATCCGGACTTCCTTGAAGAAACACTGGGCATGCGCGTGGAAAGCGTGGACGAGGTGGAAGTCATCCGCCGCATGACCGAAGGGATTTACGACCATAAAGAATACGAACGCGCGATTCGCTGGACCCGCGAGAAGTGCAAAGAAGGCTTTGACAAAAACCCCGCGGCCATCCAGAAGACGCCGCAGCAAAAGGAAGCGGACTGGGAGTTCGTCGTCAAGATGATGTGCATCATCAAAGACCTGATGAGCGGCAACCAAAGCCTGCCGCTCCACTGCCAGGAAGAGATGCTTGGGCATAACGCGATCGCCGCGGGCTTCCAGGGGCAGCGGCAATGGACGGACTTCTATCCCAACTGCGATTTTCCCGAAGCGCTTTTAAACACCTCCTTTGACTGGGACGGCGCGCGCGAACCTTATATTCTCGCCACGGAAAACGACGTGCTCAACGGTGTCGGCATGCTGTTTGGCAAGCTTTTAACCAACACAGCGCAGATTTTCGCGGATGTGCGCACGTACTGGAGCCCGGAGGCCATACAAAAGGCCGCAGGATACAAGCTGGAAGGCAAAGCGGCGCAGGCGGGCGGCATCATCCACCTGATCAACTCCGGCGCAGCCTGCCTGGACGCCAACGGCCAGACGACAAACGCCAAGGGCGAGCAAGTGATGAAGCCCTGGTACGAGGTCACCCCCAAAGACATCGACGCGATGCTTGCCGCCACCACGTGGAACGCAGCCGACAACGGTTATTTCCGCGGCGGCGGGTACTCCAGCCGCTTTATCACCGAAGCGGAGATGCCCGTGACCATGATGCGCCTGAATCTCGTCAAGGGCCTGGGCCCCGTGATGCAGATCGCGGAAGGCTGGACGGTGAAGCTTCCCGACGCCGTATCCGAAACCCTTTGGAAACGCACGGACTACACCTGGCCTTGCACCTGGTTTGCGCCGCGCACGACCGGCGAAGGCAACTTTCAAACCGCGTACGAGGTGATGCGCGCCTGGGGCGCCAACCACGGCGCCATCAGCTACGGCCATATCGGCGCGGACGTAATTACGCTTTGCAGCATGCTGCGCATCCCCGTTTCCATGCACAACGTACCGGATGACGCAATCTTCCGGCCCGCGGCCTGGAGCGCGTTCGGCATGGACTCCGAGGGCGCGGACTTCCGCGCCTGCGCGGCATACGGCCCGCTGTACAGGTAGGAGAAGCTTTTCTTTACGCAGGTTGTGCGTACAATACGCTCAGGCCGTCCCGACAGGGACGGCCTCTTGCGTTTTTGATATCGAAGGAAAGGTTTACCCCTTCACCGAGCCTCCGGTGACGCCTGCCACGTAGAACTTCTGCATGATCACAAAGAGGATGGAGATCGGGATGGATACCAGCACGCCGCCCGCGCAGAACCGGCCGAAGTAGTCGTTGATACGCACCTTGTCCACCATGGCGTAGAGGCCGATGGCGACGGTCTTGTTCTCCGAAAGGCCGGAGTTGAGCATGATGTTGGCGAAGATGAAGTCCATCCACGGCACCAGAAACGCGGCGATGATGGTGTAGACAATGATGGGTTTGGACAGCGGAAGCACGATCTTTACAAACACCTTGAACTCGGACGCCCCCTCGATATAGGCGGCCTCCCGCATGGACTTGGGTACGGTGTCGAAGAAGCCCTTGGCGATCAGGTAGCCCAGCCCCGAGCTCCCCGAGTACACCAAAATCAGCCCGATGTTGGAGTTGGTCAGGCCGATGGACTTCATGATGAAGTACACGGCGATCATCGCCAGAAAGCCCGGGAACAGCGAAAGCGTGCTCGCGAAGGTGATCAGGCCCTTGCGCGCCTTGAAGCGCATGCAGCTCATCGCGTAGGCGACCATCAGCACGAAGGTGGAGGAGATGACGCAGGTGAACACCGCGATGATCAGGGTATTGCGAAACCAGCTGGGGAAGCGGGCCACGTCGTCCACGCCGAACAGCAGCGTTTGATACTGTACAAGCGACAGTTCCTTTGGGAAGAACGTGCGGATATTGGGCCCCGGATCCGTGCCGAACGACGTCGCCACCAGCCAGATGATCGGAATCAGCCAGAACACCGCCAGAAAGGCGAGCGCCGTATGCCGCATGGTCTGCTTTACTATCTTCACTGGAACCGCTCCTCTCTGTCACCCCGGATAAGCATGCGGAAGGCAAATACCGTAAACACGGCGGAGATCACAAAGATCAGGATGCCCAGCACCGACGACATCTTGTAGTTGTAGTAATTCTGCGTCAGGCGGTACAGCCACGTGACCAGCAGGTCCACCTCCTGCGCGTTGGAATTGGCCAGCAGCTGGTCCTTGGTCACGAACACGTCGTTTGTCAGGAGGTAGATGACGTTGAAGTTGTTGATATTGTGCGTAAACGAGGCGACCAGGTACGGCGCGGTGACGAACAGGATATACGGCAGCTTGATCCTGCGGAAGCTCTGCAGCGCGTTGGCGCCGTCGATGCGCGCGCTTTCCAGGATATCCGACGGTATGTTCATCAAAATGCCCGTCACGATCAGCATCATGTACGGGATGCCGATCCACATGTTGATCAGGATGATCATCGCCTTGGCCCACACGGGATGGGTCAGGAAGGGAATATAGGCGTAGTTGTGCGAAAGCAGGCCGATCTGCTTTAAGAAATCGGTCACGCCGATGCTTAAGCAGATGGAGTTTACGATGCCGGTATTGGCAAAGAAGTTGCGCACCAAAAGCAGCGACACAAACTGCGGCACCGCGATGGCGATCACGAACAGCGTGCGCCACATGCCCTGCAGCCGCGTTTTTTTGCTGTTGATGAACATGGCCAGGAAAATGCCGAAGAAAAAGTTGGTGAACGTCGCAAAGAACGCCCAGATCAGCGTCCAGCTCAGCACCTTGCCAAACGAATAGGCAAACGTGATGGTCTGCGAATGCGTGAACAGGGTTTTGAAGTTATTAAACCCCACCCAGGTAAACAGGTTGGTCGGCACCATGTGCGTCTGGTCGTAATTGGTGAAGGCTACGCACAGCATCACCAGCAGCGGGATGATCGTAAACAGCATCACACCGAGGCTTGGCAGCGTTAGAAGCGTGATGTGGAATTTTTGATTGAACAGCTCGCGCACGTCGTCGGAGAAGCGGTTGATCTTTTTGCCGCTCTCTTTGAGCGCCTGCAGCCGCCGCACCGCGCGCAGGTTTTTCACCCAGAAGATCAGCGTCGCGATGATTACGAGGATCGCCGCCAGGCCGAACAGCAGGATCATAAACGAATGGTCGAAGTCGTTCACCTCGTTTTTCATGGTTACCGCGTTGAACACCGCCGCGCGCTTCACCGTGCCCAGCGTGCCGAACCTGCTCAGGTACGGCCACAGCGCGATGGGATAGAAGATGAACACAAACGCCTGCAGCGCCGTAACCAGCGCGCCCTTGACGAACTGCCTGCGCGCGAAGTAGCCCGTGCCAAACACAAGAAGCGACAGGCGAACCCACAGGTCGCCGTCTCTGATATCCCTGAAAAATTCAGAAAAAAACGAACCGACCGCCCGGCCGAAAGAGGCAAACGCCCTGAAAATGCCGCGGGCTGCGGATGGCTTTCGCGTGTCCATTCAAGCCCTCCTTCCTTGATTGAAAACAGCCCGCGTGCCCATTGGAGCGCGCGGGCGTGTTTTCATAACGGAACGTTTCCTATTGTACGATGGCCGTAATGCCGGCGACCATGTTGTCCAGCAATACCTGGAGGTCGGTGCCGTCCGCATTGCCGCCATAGATGATTGCGCCAAACGATCCGGCGGGAGACCAGTAGTTGCCGCCCACGCGCTGCGTGGTGGCGAATGCGCTCTGCGCAGCCAGCGCCGCGATGGCGGGGGCAGCCTGCACCTCAGGCGACGTGCCCGCTACGAGGTTGGAGGGGCCCTGGCCGCGGATGACGAAGCGGGAAATCTGGCTCTGTTCGTTGGTCATAAAATCGGCAAACTGCATCGCCCAGCCCACGTTGGCGCTGTAGGCATTGACGCCCACCAGCTTATAGCCCGCGAACGACGCCATCTGCACCTGCGCGCCTGCCACCGTGTAGGTGGGGAGCTTGGTGGCGGCATAATCCGCGCCCCAGGCTTCGGCGGCCGCGTTTGCGTTCCACACGCCGTTGATGCCCGCGATGACGCTGCCGTCCTTGATGCCGGTTACGAATTCGCCGTCACCCTGGTTGATGAAGCCGGGATTGGCCGCGATGGCCAGCATCGCCTCGGCCACCTGCACGCCGGTAATCGGGGTATCGGTTGCGTTCCAGTTGCATATATTGTTCACGCCGTCGTCAGAGAGCTTCATCGTAAGCCCTGCGCCCGCGAAGAACGAATACATGTACCAAGCGCCGCTCATCTCCATGGATACGTATTTGCCCGCGGCGGCGGCCTTGGCCAGCATCGCGTCGAGGGTCATCACGTCTTCCGCGGTGAAGAACGCCTTGTTGTAGAACATGAAGTAGCCGTTATCCGCCGTGGCGGGATACGCGTACAGCACGCCGTCCACCGATGCGGCGGAAACCGAGCCCGCGCCGTTGCGCGCTACGACATCATCCGCATTGAGGGACACCGGCTGCAGCGCGCCGGCCAGCACGAGTTCGCCCAGCTGGTCGTCGGCAAAGGTGAACACATCCGCAGCGGCGGTAACGTCGGTCAGCACGGTCGCCTTGGCGGTCGACTCGGACTGGATGCCGACTTTGATATCAAACGTCGTTCCGGGGTTGGCCGCCTTGAAGTTGTCGATCACGCCGTTGATCCATGCCTGATCGGCGTCATCGCCGACCCAGACCAGCAACGCGACGGTGTCGTCCGCGACTGCAAGCGTGGTTACGCCAAGCAGCATACATACGGTCAGAAACAATGCCAGAAACTTTTTCATAGTCATTCCTCCGTCTAAAATTATTCTGTGCCTTTGTGAAAACGCTTGTTCCTTTATATTCTGACTATAACACTCCCGATTTGCCCTGTCAATCATCAAAAACAAGAACGCGATAAAATGTTTGTTAAAACCAGAGAAAACCGTATGCCGGTTTGTTGTCCGCCGATTTTTGCCTGTGGTATACTATAGGCAAACCATGCTCTTTTTTAACGGATAAGGGGGAGTACACATGCCCGGATTGTTCCGAATCGTTTTGCGGTCGGTTTTATGCCTGGCGCTCATTTTCTGCGCCGCCTCCCCAGCGGCGGCGGACGGGGTGTTCGTTACGCCCGTGGAAGGCCTCGCCGATGATTTTCTCTTTTCCGCCGACGTGTCCAGCG
>JBDRTL010000378.1:0-8677 GCA_043824045.1 Bacillota bacterium | reverse complement strand
GCTCAGCTTTTGGGTCAGGCCCTCAAACGCCATGGCTTTGGGTTCCTTTCTCTCTAGCACAGGTCATTGTCAAGATTGGGTTTTCTGCATAAGTAGTGTGGGCCGGAATGAGGACTTAGGAATGAGGAATGAGGAATGGCGGATAGATTGCTTGCGCAATCTATGAACTGAAAAACGGGGTTTCGCAGGTTCAGTTATCTCCCATACCGCTAGATTTCTTCCCGGTCGAGTTCTTCCGTCAGTCTGCCTAAGATTTCACGGCATTTAGCGGTATCGCCGCCGTCCAGCATACGGGCGGCTTCCTCCAGCCCCGCCTGTACGGACAGGGTCTGCTCCGCCAGGTGCAGGGCGGCCTCGCAGCGGCGCAGCTTGCGCTCGGCGCGGGTGACGAGCTCGTGCACGTTTTGGCGGGAAACGCCCATCTGCTCCGCGATTTCCGACAATGACTGATCCTCACCCGCGTACAGGCGCACGGCCTGCCGCTGCTTGTGGGTCAGCAGCCCGCCGTAACACGCATACAGCGTGCCCAGCTCCACGCGCGCGCCCATTGCATCGGCCATTTCGATCCTCCAGAGCCTGTCAAGCCCGGCTTGCGGGTTGCCATCGTTCTCGCCTATTGGGTGTCAAGGGTTAATGATTGACAGCTGTGTCAGTATAGCATGGCGCGGCTGCTCTGTCAAGATACGTGTCGGCACTTGCACCGGGTTTTACGGTGTGCTATCATTATTATGCAAAACAAGGCACCGTAAAGACGGCCGAGCGCAACGAACGATCTCCGTTTCATTTGATGGAACGCACGAGGTATAAGCGATGACGAGAAAAACATACCGGCTGCTCATGATCCTGCAGGGGTTTCTATGGTTCTATTTGGCGGCGGAAAACGCATTGTCCGATAGGGTTGCGCTGCCGATTGTGATATTGGCGTTTCTCGACGGCGCATGCTACGTCGTTCTTGGCCTTCTTGATATCCGAAAATTGCTATGGCGAATGCTTTCGCTCGCCTTTTTGGCTGCCAACCTCATCCTCACCTTCACGGATCAGCTGGGCTTTTACGATTACCTGGTGATGGGATGGAATATCGTACTGCTCATCCTTGTTTTCACCCTCGCCATCAAGCGAAAAAAAGCATAATCGCTATCCCCGGGGGATGAATACACTTCTCCGCTTGCCGGTGCCGCGCCGCGGTGTTGATGCCAAGGCAAAAAACCAAAGCAGAACAAGCGAAGAACGCACGCTCTGTTTACGAATCCACGCTGGACTGTTATACTTTCTCTGGCCGCATACGCGAGCTGCGGCTTAGATTTTGCACTGTCGGAGGTACCTCATGTTCGGAACCCTCGTGAACGTGGCGGCAATCATCCTGGGGACCGTGCTGGGCGTGCTGTTAAAGCGCGGGATATCGGAAAAGGCGCAGAAGGTCGTCATCCAGGGGATGGGGCTGTGCGTAACGATCATCGGCATCATGAGCGCCATCATATCCGAATTGCCGCTGCTGCTGGTGATGAGCGTGGCGATCGGCGGGTTTATCGGCACGGTGATCGGCATCGAGCGCAGGCTGGACGCATGGGGCGAGCGCACGCAGCGGCGCTTCCGCCGCGAGGGCGGCGTGTGCTTTGCCGAGGGGCTGGTGACGGCGACGATCACCTTCTGCGTGGGCGCACTGGCCATTTTAGGCTCGATCGAATCCGGGCTTTACCAAAACCATGAGCTTTTGTTCATCAAAGCGGCGCTGGACGGATTTCTGGCGATGATCCTGGCGACCACGTTCGGGTTCGGGATTGCGCTCAGCGCCATTCCGGTTTTTCTGTACCAGGCCGCCATCGCGCTGAGCGCGGGCTGGATTGCCCCGCTTATGACGGACGCGATGATGAACGAGGTTTCGGCGGTCGGCGGCGTGCTGATCCTTGGCATCGGCATCAAACTTCTGGACATTAAGAAAATCCACGTGGGCGACATGCTCCCCGCGGTGCTGATTCCACCGCTGTACTTCCTGCTAGCCTCCCTGTTTTAACGAAATAACAATGGAAAGGCGAACCGATGGAGCTTACGTTTCGCAAAGCCGTACCCGACGATGCGCCCGCCATGGCGCATCTGCTGACCGTCGCGTGGCAGAAGGCCTACCGGGGCATCCTTTCGGACGCGCTGCTGGACGGCATTGACGAAGATGAGCGCTGCGGGCGGATACGCTCAATCATCGGACAAAATCCTGCTTTCCAATACTATATCCTGGAAACAGACGGGGAAATGACAGGCGTTTCGGGCGTCGGCGCATGCCGGGATGAAGATCTGCCCAACGCGGCGGAGATCGTTGTGTTTTATATACACCCGGATGATCAGGGGCAGGGGTTGGGCAAAAACCTGATGCGGGATACCCTCGCCGCCATCCGGGAGTCCGGCAGTGCGCACGTTGCGCTTTGGGTGCTGCGGGACAACCACAACGCCCTCGCGTTTTATGAAAAAGCGGGCTTTGCCGCCGACGGCGCTGAAAAAACACTCCCGGAGCTTGAAAACGCCGTGGCCGTGCGGTACCGGTACGCAGAATAGGAGAACGACATGCAAACTTTCTGCATCCTATTATTCGACGGCTTTGAAACGCTGGACGCTCTGGGCCCCGCCCAGCGCATCGAATATCTCTGGAACGAGGATAAAAACCTCGATCCCTTTGCCAAATAACACACACACAGGAGGCATCCTATGAACAATCCGAAACAACGCGCCGATGAACTTTTGCGGCGCATGACGCTTGAGGAAAAAGCCGCCCAGATGATGCAGATTCCCGCCAACCTCTATACGGACGCGGAAGCGGAGGCGTGGGCGGCGCGCGGCGCGGGCAGCTTTCTGCACACGCTGGGCGCGCGCGCGGAGAAGCTGCAGCGCGCCGCCGCACAAAGCCGCCTGGGCATCCCGCTGCTGTTTGGCATCGACGCGGTGCGCGGCCACGCTTTGAAAAACGGCGCGACGGTGTTCCCCTGCCCGCTGGCGATGGCCTGCGCGTGGGACAGGGAGCTTCTTTATGCCGTGGGGCGCGCCACCGCCGGGGAAGTCGCAGCGGACGGCCTGCACTGGACGTTCGCGCCGCTTTTGTGCGTGGCGCGGGACCTGCGCTGGGGGCGCGTGGACGAGACCTTCGGCGAATCGCCTATGCTGATCGGGGAACTTTCCTCCGCGATGATCCGCGGGCTGCAGGGAGAAACGCTTTCGGACGAAAGCGGCATCCTCGCCTGCGCCAAGCACTACATCGCCTACGCCGAAAGCACCGGCGGGCGCGACAGCGTGGATACGCCGGTCACCATCCGCATGATCCGCGAAACCTTTCTGCAGCCGTACCGCATGGCCGTGGAGGCGGGCTGCGCCACGATGATGACGGCCTACCTTTCCGTGGACGGCGTTCCGGTCACGGCGCACCGCGAGCTATTAACCGATATTTTAAAGGGCGAGCTTGGCTTTAGCGGCTTTGTGGTGACCGACTGGGACAACGTGCGCTCGCTGGTCACCCGCCAGCAATTCGCGCTGGACTTGCGCGACGCGGCACGCATGGCGGCGATTGCGGGCAACGATATGTTCATGTCCACGCCCGAAGCCTGCGGCGAGCTGATCGCGCTGGTGAAGGAAGGAAGCCTCAAAGAAAGCGTGCTGGACGAAGCCGTCCGCAGAATCCTCACGGTCAAGTTCCGGCTGGGGCTGTTCGACGGCAGGCAAACCCTGAAAACCTTCGATATGCAATCACACCGGGCATTGAACGGGCAGATACAGGAAGAAGCGATCGTGCTTTTAAAAAACAACGGCGTGCTGCCTCTTAATAACAAACATATCGCCGTAATCGGCCCCTCCGCCGATCACATCCACGCGATGCTGGGCGACTGGACCTATATGTCGCACCCCGGCATCCGCCCAAGTGATGAAATCGAGCACAAAGTCGTGCCCGTCACGCCGCTCAAAGGGCTGGAACAGGCTGCGAAAAGCCACGGCCTGACCGTGACCTATTTAAAAGGATGCGGGTTTCTGCGCGATACGGACCGCATCTCCGCGCTGAACGTGGACGGATACCCGTTTCTGGATACGATCGTCAAGCCGGAGTACCAGAACCTTGATCCCGCCGCGGCGCTGGCCGCCTGCCGCGGCGCGGACGTAATCGTCGTGTGCGTAGGCGATTTTCTGGGGCAGAACGGCGAATTCCGCGACCGCGGCGATCTCGATCTGTCGGGCGATCAGCAGGCGCTGCTGGAGCTGTTAAAATCCACCGGAAAGCCGCTGGTCGCCGTGCTGGTATCTGGCAAACCGCTCACCGTGCCGTGGGTCGGGGAGCACGCCGACGCCGTGGTGCAGGTGTTTAACGGCGGGCAGACGGCGGGTTTGGCCCTTGCCAGAGCGCTGACGGGCGAGATAAACACGTTTGGCAAGCTGCCCATCACCTTTGCCCGCCACGCAGGGCAGCTGCCCGTGTACCACAATTATCTGCCGGGCTGGCACGGCGGGCAGTATGCCGACCTGCCCAAGGAACCGCTGTATCCGTTCGGGTACGGGCTGAGCTACACAACGTACCGCTACGGCGCGCCGCGCCTGGAAGCGGAAAACGGGGCGTACGCGCTGTATGCCACGGTGGAAAACACAGGCGGCCGGGACGGCACGGAGATCGTGCAGGTTTACGCACACAGGCCTGCGGGCGAGCGCATAACGCCCGTGAAAGAGCTGATCGATTTTGCGCGTGTGCCGCTTTCGGCGGGCGAAGCGAAGGAAGTCCGCTTTGCGCTTAATATGGACCGCCTCGCCGCCGCGCGCGCGGACGGCAGCCGGGTGCTGGAAAAAGGCACGTACACGCTGATGGTCGGCCCCTCCTCCCGCGACGAGGACTTGCAGAAGGTGCTGGTTTCGCTGTGACAAATGCTCTGCCGCGCCTGATCGCCGTCGTCGGCACCAACGCCTCGGGAAAGAGCGGGCTGGCCGTACGCCTTGCCAAGCGCTACGGCGGCGAGATCATCTCCGCCGATTCGCGCCAGGTGTTCAGGGGGCTTACTCTAGGCAGCGGCAAGATCACACAGGCCGAGATGCAGGGCGTTCCCCATCATCTGCTGGATGTGTGCGGCGCGGGCGATTTCTTTTCCATGGCGGATTTCCAGCGCATGGCGTATCAGGCGGCGGACGGCATCATCGCGCGCGGGAACCTTCCGTTTCTTGCGGGCGGCACGGGGCTGTACGTAGATTCGGTGGTCGACGGCTATGTGCTCTCGGATGTCAAGCCCGACCTTGATTACCGCGGGCAACTGGAGGCCTTTTCCACACCGGAGCTTTTTGAGATGCTAAGCAGCCTGCGCCCCGGTTCGCTGATCGACGAACACAACCGCAACCGGATCATGCGGCGGCTGGAAAAGATTCACGCGGGCGATCCCGGGCACAGCGCCCACCACCCGCGCTACCGCGCGCTGAAACTGGGCGTCACCTGGCCGCGCGAAGCGCTGTGCAAGCGTATCGACGAGCGGCTTTCTAGGCGCATGAAAGACGGGATGCTTGCGGAAGTGCGGGGGCTGTTGGACAAAGGCGTTTCCCCCGCGTTCCTGCGCAGGCTGGGGCTGGAGTACCGCTATCTGAGCGCGTTTTTGCTGGGCGAGATTAAAACCGAGGCGGAAATGCTTTCTGAGCTTTCCCGCGCGATCAAGCGCTTCGCCAAGCGGCAGATGACCTGGTTTAAGCGGGATACTTCTGTTCATTGGCTCGATATGCAGGCCGATCCGTTTGCGGAAGCCTGCGGGATGATCGATCAGTTTCTGGGAGGCAAACCGTGACTAGTCGCGTCATACCCGAAATCGGGCCGTGCGCCGCGAGGGACGGTGTGCGCCCGGCATGGACGCCTACGATGTTGCGCCGGGCGGTCAGCCGCAGATTTGCCGGCATGATTTCGATTAAAAAGGAGGTTTCGGCCCCTTGCGTGATTTAATCAAGGCAATGACGTATGATTACCCGGAGCAGATTCCGGTTACCGCTGTTTTTTTGCCGGCCGCATGGCTGAAATATGGCGACGAGCTGCGCCGGCTTGCCGATGCATATCCTGATCTGATCCGTACGCAGCAGTCAGCCGTCGGCGTTTCTATGCCGTCCTCGTATCACAAGGGCAGCTTTACCGACGAGTGGGGATGCGTTTGGAGCAACATCGCCGAAGGGATGGAAAGCATTGTGACCGGCCATCCGGTCACACGCCGCGAGGATATACAAGCGCTACGAATCCCCGATAACCGCGACGGCAGACTCCCGCACGGTTTTATGTATCTGCGGCTTTTAGATCTGCGCGGATTCGAGGAGGCAATGATCGATTTCGCGGAGGAATGCGACGAGTTGCAAGAGCTCATCGACAAGGTTTTGGAAGACAACATGGTCCAAATTGAGACAGCCCTTCCCAACATGGGCGAGGTGGCCGTTTTCGGGGATGATCTCGGGATGCAGCGCGGTTTAGCGATTGGCCCGGCCAGATGGCGCAAATACATGAAACCATGCTTCCATCAAATGTTTCAACGCGTGCGCAAAAGCGGCAGATACGTTTATTTTCATACGGACGGTATGGTGTACGAAATCATGCCCGATTTGATGGAATGCGGCGTCAATATGATCAACCCGCAGTTCCGGGCCAACGGATTGGAAAACCTCGTTCGCGTATGCAGGGGCAAGATTCCGATCAATCTTGATCTCGACAGGCAGCTATTCCCTTTCGCCGCGCCGTCGGAGCTTGAAAGCCACGTTGCCGAATGCGTGGAAGCGCTCTATCTTCCGCAAGGCGGGCTCTCGCTCAATATCGAATTGAACCATGACGTGCCGCTTCAGAATATGGCTGCGATACTGGATACCGTACGGAAATACCGGTCGTACAAAGGATAGGGTTTCCTGCTGCCATTTGAAAAATTCCTGCCCAACCGCAGCGGCAGGACGAGGAAAACCCATTCTTTCGCGCAAACTTGCGGATGACCGTAAAGGTCGGAGGGTTCATTGTGATCAAAAACATCATTTTCGATATGGGGCATGTGCTTTTCTGGTATGAGCCGATGCGCGCTTGCCGCGCGCTGACAGCAAACGAGGCGGACGCGCAGGCGCTGCGCGACGCGTTTTCCGGCGGGCCGCTTTGGGTGGAGGTAGACTGCGGAAGGCTGGACGGGGAGGCGTTTACCGGCGCCGTGAAGGCGCTGCTGGACGCCCGGCTGCACCCCGCTGTGGACGCGCTGTACCGCGGGCAGCCCGAAAACGTGCTCTTTCCCGTGGAGGGCATGGCCGAGGTCGTAGACGCTACGCTCGGCAAGGGGTACAAAGTGTACCTTTTGTCCAACGCGGGGCTGTGGATGAGCCGAAGGCGGGCGTTTATCCCGCATATCGGGCGGTTCCACGGCGTGATGTTTTCCGCGGACGAAGGGCTGGTAAAGCCCGACCCGCGGCTGTACCGGCGGCTGATGGAGCGATATGGTCTCAAGCCTGCGGAGTGCTTCTTCATCGACGACAACGAGGCCAACGTGCAGGCCGCGGCCGCCCTCAGCTGGCGGACGCACCTGTTTACGGGCGACGTGGACGCGCTGAAAGCGGAGCTGGACGCCCTATAAGTCAAAGCGTTTCGACGATGGCTATGTCTATTCTTTACCACATACGTAAAAATCGGCGAAAAAACGAGAAATACGACGAAATATCGAGACATATGCGCATTTCGCAGCTATATATCTCACTATTTGACCTATTTTGACCATTTCTCTGCCTCGTCATCTTTGACTATTTCTGACCTTCTTGGTATGCTAAATACGCGTTCTGGGATTACTCCCTCACGTGACAAGAAAATGCATGATCACATGGCAAGAAGCCAAATATAAGGAGGTCATTTCAATGTATACCATCGTTCCGTTCCGCCGCCGCATGAACCGCGAGCTTCCCGCTCCGTTCCTGGCAGACCGCTTTTTCCGCTCGTTCTTCGATATGGGGGATATGGTTGGCACAGCGGGTTTCCGGGTGGATGTACGCGAGGATGACAACGCTTACCAACTGGAAGCCGAGCTGCCGGGCGTGCCCAAGGACAAGATCAACATCTCCATCGAAGACAACATGCTGACCGTCAGCGCCGACCTCAACGAGGAGAAGAAGGAAGAAAGCAAGGGTTACGTATACTCCGAGCGCCGCTCCGGACATGTGGAGCGCTCCTTTAACCTCGAGGGCATCAACGCGGACGCCATCACCGCCGACTACAAACACGGCGTGCTGCTGGTGACCCTGCCCAAGACCCAGCCCGAACCCAAACCCGAACCCAAGAAAATCGCCATCGCCGGCGAGGAGTAATACTAATTCAAATCTTTAGGCGCAGGATAGCTTACGAGTATTTTGAGCCGTGGCCGAGAAAGGAAACCGCAGGCATAGTGGGGCTATGTCAAGGTTTTCTGACAAAGGCCACGGCCGAAAGACGACGTAAGGTGCCTGTGACTAAGGGTTTGAATTAGTATCAGGCAGAGGACGAGGATAAAGATACGCCGAAGTGCGAAAACAGGCCGCACCCGAAAGGGTGCGGCCTTCGTCCTGTTCAGAAGGACCGCTCTGCATTATTTACTTCATATTTACTCGGGCATCACTTAAAGAAAAGTAAACTATTAAAATGTCTTGATCATATGTTATCCTTGACACGCAAGACAGAAAAACATTACAATATGACTTATAGAAGCGTAAT
>JBDRTL010000377.1:0-10666 GCA_043824045.1 Bacillota bacterium | reverse complement strand
TCGGCGTGCTCGACGAGATGAAGGATAAGAAAATGGCCTGCGGCGCGCAGCTGACGCTTGGCGAGCTGAAGGTGACCACAATCGTCAAAATCTTTAAAAAGATGAAGCTCGACACGCATGAGAACCTCGGCTTCGGCGAAGTGATGCTGCCTGAAACCAACATGCACACGGTCGGGATGTGGTGGACGATTCCCGCTTCCATCTCCTCCCGCTACGGAAACGACGAGCTGCAAAACGCGATGATGGGCATTGCGAATCTTCTCTCGATCGTCGCGCCGATCTACCTGATGTGCGCGCCGCGGGATATTAAAATCGTGTATCAGGTCAAGGCTCCGCACACCGATATGCCGACGGTCTTTTTGTACGACCAGTACCCGGGCGGCATCGGCCTGAGCGAAAAAGCGTATGAGATGCAGGACTTGCTTTTGGAGCACGCGCTGCGCATCGTGGAAAGCTGCGATTGCGAGGACGGCTGCCCAAGCTGCGTCGGGCCTTTGAACGATGTGGGGCAGCGCGGCAAGAATGCGGCGAAACAGATCTTGGGGGAGCTGTTATCCACATGCCCGGACTGACGGATAAACTGAGGATGCTCGGCGCCGGGCAAAAGGCGCAGGCGCAAAAACCAATCACAAAAGCCCCGGAGGGCTGCTATCGGATCAGCGAGCGCTATCCGATTGTTTCGTTTGCCGATTCGCGGCACATGAACGCCGCCATTCTGCGTGAAATCTACGGGTTTGATTTTCCCGCGTCCGTGCGCATGCAGGACGTGCTGTTTGTGGATACCGAAACCACGGGGCTATCCCGTGGGGCGGGCACGGTGGCGTTCCTTTTGGGCGTGGGGTACTTCACCGACCGGCATTTCGTGGTCGAGCAGCATCTGATGCGGGACTACGACGAGGAGATCTTCGTGCTGGAAGAGACTGCCCGCCTTTTCAAGGCCTTCCCGGTGCTCGCCACCTTCAACGGGCGGACGTTTGATATGCCCGTGCTGCAAAACCGCCTGCTTTTAAACCGCTATGGAGATACGCTCCACGGCTTGCATGCCGACGTGCTGTATCCATCGCGCAGGGTGTGGAAGCTGCGGCTTGGGCAGTGCACGCTGCAGCGGCTCGAGGAGAGCATTCTCGGGGTTACGCGGGAGGACGATATTGCGGGAGCGATGATTCCCCAAACCTACTTTGACTACCTGAAAAACCGCGATTTCGAGCCTGTTCGGCAGATCATGGCGCACAACCTGCAGGATATCCTGAGCCTCGCGCAGCTGTTCTTCTTTTTATGCAGGCTGTATGCCAAACCGGAAACCGCCGGCGCGCCGGAAGACCTGTATTCTCTCGCCAAGGCGCTGCACCGGCGCGGCGACGCGGCAAAGGCGAAGAAATGCTACCGCCTCTCGGCTCGCGCCGGGCTCAGGAAGCCGGCCTTTCACGCGCTGGCTGTGCAGGAGAAGCGCGAGGGGCGCGCGGATCGCGCCGTGAAGCTGTACACGGCGATGCTTTCGAGAAACGAAGACGCGGTGGACGTGTGCGTCGCGCTGGCAAAGCTCTACGAGCACCAGTTAAAGGACGTCCCGCAGGCGCTGCTCTATACGCGGCAGGCGTTGCTGATCCTCGCGGAACCGGGCATTGCCATCGGCGAGGCTGTACAATCCAAGCGAAATGCGCTACAATACCGCTATGTGCGCTTGCGCCGTAAAATCGCAGGAGGTTCGACATCATGAGTTTCATGGCAAGCATCAAGGCCCAGGCAGCGGCGAAGAAATATCAGAACGGGGAGATCGAAGCCGCGAAAACATTGTTCGAGGAAGCGCTTTCGATGGGGTTGAAGGATCCCAGATACATTTTGAGCTATTCCGTGCTGCTGCTTCGAAGCGGCGAGTATCAGAAATCGCGCGAGCTGCTGGTGGCGAATCAAAGCAATCCGCTGCTCAAAGGCGAAACCAGGCGTCAGCTTTACGTCAATTACTCCGTTTGCGTATACAAGCTGGGCGATATTGAAAAGGCGGTCCGCATTCTGGAAGGCCAGCACCAAAAAGAGCCGACGGGTCTGATCTATCAGACGCTTGGTTACCTCTATGTGGAGCTGGGTGACAAGGAAAAGGCGCATCAGTTCAACCAGGAAGCGATGGAGTACGACGAAGAAGATCCCATAACGATTGACAACCTCGGCCAGGCTTACTACCGCCTGACGGACGACAAGGAGACGGCCAGAAAGTATTTCCTCAAAGCGCTTTCGCTCAAGCCGGGGCAGATCGACACGCTGTATTTCCTCGCGCAGTACGATATCGCGGACGGCAACAAGGCTGCCGCCACCGAGAAACTGAATACCGCGCTGGAAGGGCGTTTTTCTCCGCTGAACTACGCCACGAAGGAAAAAATCGAAGAGCAGCTTAAAACGCTGAATAACAATGCATAACGCCCGTGTTTAAGCGGTGGAACTGCATGTTTATAACCCAAATCCGTTAAATCTTTGCAAAATTGCTTGACAACCGACATCGTGTATGATATTGTAAACAGCAAATCATACGAAGGAGTTTATCCGATGATTTTACAGACCCTCAACCTCAGCCTGATTATTCTTCTTAGTATTGCCGTACTGCTTCTTCTTGTAGTAGTAGGCATCATTCTTACGCGGAAGTTTAGGCAGGCGTGCAGGGTCACCGTATAAGTTCCACAAGGGCTTACAGCACACTCCCTAAACTGCGCAAGGCGGTTTGGGGATTTTTTTTAAGGAGGCGGACTATGATCAGCGGTGCGCGTATTCTGATGGAAGTGCTCAAAGAGCAGAACGTGGATACCGTATTTGGGTATCCGGGCGGCGCGGTATTGAATATCTACGACGAACTCTACCAGGCGTCGGGCTGGCTCAGGCATGTGATCACCTGCCACGAGCAGGGCGCGGCGCATGCGGCGGACGGTTATGCCAGAACAACGGGAAAGGTCGGCGTCGTTTTCGCCACCTCCGGCCCCGGCGCGACCAACCTGGTCACAGGCATCGCAAACGCATATCTGGACTCGGTTCCGCTAGTTGCGATCACCGGCAATGTAGCGCGGGACTTCATTGGCAGAGACAGCTTTCAGGAAGTGGACATCACGGGAATCACCATGCCGATTACCAAGCACAATTACATGGTCAAGGACGTCTGTAAACTGGCCCCCATCCTGCGGGAAGCGTTTTATCTGGCGGCCTCCGGCAGGCAGGGCCCCGTGCTGGTGGATATCCCAAAGGATGTGCAGAAAGCCATGTGTGAGTTTACGCCGCAAGAACCCGTGAAGGCGGAAAACCGGCTGGCGCCGACCCCCGAAATGCTCAGGGATGCGGTCAAACTGATTCAGTCATCTAAACGCCCATACATCTATGCGGGCGGCGGCGTCGTTTCCACCGATGCGGGCGAAGAGTTAATCCGCTTTGCCCAGAAGCTGGGCGCGCCCATCGGCGCAAGCATGATGGGGATGACCGCCGTGCCGCATAGTCATCCGCTGATGCTGGGGATGTCCGGCATGCACGGGCGTTTCGCGTCTACCAAGGCGATGGCGCTGTCCGATCTGATCATTGCCGTGGGCACGCGGTTTTCAGACCGCGCGACAGGCGATAAAAGCGCGTTTTCAAAAAACCGCAAGGTGCTGCATATCGATATCGACCCGGCGGAAATCGGCAAGAACATCCCGGCGTATGTGTCGATGATCGCCGACGTGAAGGAAGCGCTCAAAGCGCTAAACGAATTGCCCCTGCACAAAAGCGATGCCAGGTGGCTGGAAGAGGTCGGCGAACTCAAGCAGTCCGCGGATAACGATTCGGTCATGAACCACACCGTCCTCAACCCGTATTTGGTGCTCACGGGCGTAGCAAAACGCGTGCCGAAAGATACGAGAATTGCAACCGACGTGGGCCAGCACCAGATGTGGACCGCGCAGTTTTATCCGTTCGAAACGCCGCGCACGTTCATCACGTCCGGCGGGCTGGGCACGATGGGGTTCGGCATGGGCGCGGCCATCGGCGCGTGCATCGGCTCCGGCAAGAAAACCGTGCTCATCACCAGCGACGGGAGTTTCCATATGAATATGAACGAATTGGCAACCGCCGTCACCAATCGTCTGCCGCTCACCGTGCTCGTGCTCAACAACTGCGTGCTGGGCATGGTGCGCCAGTGGCAGACGATGTTTTTTGGCCAGCGGTATTCGGCGACGACGCTGGAGCGCAAGACCGATTATAAAAAACTGGCCGAGGCGTTCGGCGCCAAAGGGTTCCGGGTGGAAGAACTTGGGCAGCTCGATAAGGTGCTGGACGATGCGCTTTCACTAAACGAGCCCGTGGTTGTGGATATCCGCATCGACCGTGATGAGATGGTCTTCCCGATGATACCGCCAAACGGCACGTTTGACGACATGATATTGAGGGGGTAAATGCATGAAGAAGCTGGTTTTGTCGCTTCTGGTCAACAACGAAGCGGGTGTGCTCACGCGTGTGTCGGGCTTGTTTGCCCGCCGCGGGTTTAACATCTCGAGTCTCTCCGTCGGGGAAACGCAAAACCCGCAGTTTTCCCGGATCACCATCCAGGCGATGGGGGACGAGTACGTGCGCTCGCAGCTGGTGCAACAGCTCCGCAAGCTCCACGACGTCAAAGTTGTGGAAAACATGGATCTGGACAAAACGGTCTGCCGCGAACTGATGATGATCAAGGTGTGCGCGGGCAGCGATACGCGCAGCCTCGTGCTCGAAGGCGCGAACGTATTCCGCGCCAAGGTCTGCGACCTGACGCCCAAAACCGTCACCATGGAACTGACCGGCGATACCGACAAGCTGGACGCGTTTATCACGTTCCTGAAACCGTTTGAGATCATTGAAACCTGCCGTACGGGAATTACGGCCATCGGCCGCGGGGAATACATGCTGAAAGAAAAAGAGGGGGTACAAACAAATGGCTAAAATGTATTATCAGCAGGACTGCAAACCGGAGATTCTCAAGGGAAAGAAAATCGCGATTATCGGGTACGGCAGCCAGGGTCACGCGCATGCCCAGAACCTGCACGACAGCGGGTATGACGTCGTCGTCGGATTGTATGAAGGCTCTCCGTCCGCGAAAAAGGCGAAAGAGGACGGACTCAAGGTCATGCTGACGGCGGACGCCGTGGCCGCGTCCGATATCATTATGATTCTCGTCAACGATGAAAAGCAGTCCGCGCTCTATCAGAAGGATATCGCGCCCAACCTGAAACCCGGAAAGACGCTTGCGTTCGCCCACGGATTCAATATCCACTTCGGCCAGATCGCGGTGCCCGGCGACGTATCCGTGATCATGATCGCGCCCAAGGGCCCCGGCCATACGGTGCGCTCACAGTTCCTGGAAGGCAAGGGCGTGCCCTGCCTGATCGCCGTACAGCAGGACGCAAGCGGGAATTCCAAGGAAGTCGCGCTTGCGTATGCGGACGGCATCGGCGGCGCGCGCGCGGGCATATTGGAGACCACCTTCCGCGAAGAAACCGAAACCGACCTCTTCGGCGAGCAGGCGGTGCTCTGCGGCGGCGTGACCGCGCTGATGAAAGCGGGCTTTGACACACTGGTGGAAGCGGGCTATCAGCCGGAGAACGCGTACTTTGAGTGCGTGCACGAGATGAAACTCATCATCGACCTTGTCATTGCGGGCGGCTTAAGTTTCATGCGTTATTCGATCTCCGATACCGCCGAGTACGGCGACTACATGACCGGCAATCGGATCATCACCGATGAAACCAAAAAGGAAATGAAAAAGATACTCCAGGAGATCCAAAACGGCACATTCGCCCGCAACTGGATTTTGGAAAACCAGGCCAGGCGCCCGGCGTTCAACGCCATGCGCAAAGCCGCGCAGACCTCGCTGCTGGAGAAGACCGGCGCGGAACTTAGGGCCAAGATGAGCTGGAAGAAGGAAAGCGGGGAAAAGAAATGAGCCGTTCCGATACCGTGAAGTCCGGAGCGGACAAAACGCCGCACCGGTCGCTTCTCAAGGCATGCGGCTATACGGACGAGCAGATTCAAAAGCCGTTCGTCGGCATCGTGAACTCGTTTAGCGAAATTGTGCCGGGGCATATCCACTTAAACCAGATCGCGCGCGCGGTGAAGGACGGCGTGCTGGCCGCGGGAGGAACGCCCTTTGAGTTTAACACCATCGGCGTTTGCGACGGCATCGCGATGGGGCACGAGGGGATGCACTACTCGCTGTGCACCCGTGAGCTGATCGCCGACACCGTGGAGTGCATGGTGAAGGCCCACGCGTTCGACGCGCTGGTGTTCATCCCCAACTGCGACAAGGTGGTGCCCGGCATGCTGATGGCGGCCATGCGGCTGAACCTCCCCAGTATCTTCATCTCGGGCGGGCCGATGCTCTCCCTGCAGGGGAAGGATCTGAACTCCGCGTTTGAGGCGGTCGGCGCGTATATGGCGGGAAACCTCGACGAGGCGGCTCTCTGTCAGATCGAAAACGACGTCTGCCCGACCTGCGGTTCCTGCTCGGGCATGTTTACCGCAAACTCCATGAACTGCCTCACGGAGGCGGTCGGCCTCGGCCTTCCCGGAAACGGTACGCTGCCGGCGCCCTACTCCGCGCGCATCCGGCTTGCCAAAGAGGCGGGCATGCGGATTATGAAGCTATATAAGCAAAATATCCGCGCGCTGGATATCTTCACGCCCAAAGCGGTGGAAAACGCCCTGACGGTCGATATGGCGCTGGGATGTTCCACGAACACGATTTTGCACCTGCCCGCGATCGCGCACGAGGCGGGAATCCCGTTTTCGCTGCAAACGGTGAACGAAATCAGCCGGAAGGTGCCCAACCTCTGCAAGCTTGCGCCCGCCGGCCCGCACCATATGCAGGACCTCCATCAGGCGGGCGGCATTCCCGCGGTCATGGCGGAACTGAGTAAACGGAATTACCTGCACCTTGACTGCCTCACGGTAACGGGCAAAACCGTTGGCGAAAACATTAAAAACTTGAAGGTGACCGACGAAACGGTCATCCGACCGCTTGATAATCCGTATTCGCCGTTCGGCGGGCTGGCGATCCTGTTTGGCAACATCTGCCCAAACGGCGCCGTGGTAAAACAAAGCGCGGTATCCAAAGAGATGCTTAAGCACACGTGCAGGGCCAGGGTTTTCAATAGCGAGGAAGAAGCCGTGCAGGCAATCTATGGCAAGAAGATTGTCCCGGGTGACGTGGTGGTGATCCGCTACGAAGGCCCCGCCGGCGGGCCGGGCATGCGCGAGATGCTGACGCCGACCTCGGCCATCGCGGGGATGAAGCTCGACCAGCAGGTGGCGCTGATCACGGACGGACGCTTTTCCGGCGCGACGCGCGGCGCGGCGATCGGGCATATTTCACCCGAGGCGGCGTCCGGCGGGCTGATCGCGCTGGTGGAAGAAGGGGATCGTATCGAGATTGATATTCCCAACAAGAAAATCAATTTGAACGTTGCGCAGGAGGAACTCGACCGCAGGAAGGCAAACTTCGTGCCGCCCAAACGCAGAGAGCTCAGGGGCTACCTGAAGCGGTATGCGGCGCTGGTTTCCTCGGCGGACCAAGGCGCGGTATGGAAGGAGGGTGTATGATGCCGGATCAGGTACGGATTTTTGATACTACGCTGCGCGACGGCGAACAGGCGCCAAGCTGCAGCATGGATTTGTCGGAAAAATTGGAGGTGGCGCTGGCTCTTGAGCGCATGAAAGTGGATGTGATCGAGGCGGGCTTCGCCATCGCGTCCAAGGGCGATTTCGAATCCGTGGAGGAGATCTCCAAGCTCGTCAAGGACTGCGCGGTCGCCAGCCTTTCCCGCGCCACCAAGCGCGACATCGACGCCGCGTGGGACGCCGTGAAGCAGGCGAAATCCCCCCTGATTCATACGTTCCTGGCAACCTCGCCGACGCATATGCAGTATAAGCTGCGCATGTCGGAGGCCGACGTGCTCCAAACCATCGCCGAGATGGTGGCCTACGCGCGCAAACTCTCCCCGGAAGTCGAGTTTTCCGCAGAGGACGCCATGCGCTCTGAGCCGGATTTTCTTGTCAAGGCTGTGGACACGGCCATCCGCGCGGGCGCGCGGATTATCAACATCCCCGATACTGTCGGCTACGCTACGCCAAACGAGATGGCAGCGACAATCCGGCACCTGAAGCAGAACGTGGAAAACATCGACAAAGTGATCCTGTCGGTGCACTGCCATAACGACCTTGGGCTGGCTGTGTCAAACTCCCTGGCGGCACTCACCGCGGGCGCGCGGCAGCTGGAATGCACGATCAACGGCATCGGCGAGCGCGCGGGCAACGCGGCGCTGGAGGAGCTCGTGATGGTTATGCACACCCGCCCGGACCTCTATCCGCAGAAGCTGAACATCGACACTACGCGCATCGCGCCCACCAGCCGCCTGGTGTACAGCATCCTGGGCGTGAACGCGCCCATCAACAAGGCGGTGGTCGGGCAAAACGCGTTCGCGCACGAAGCGGGCATCCATCAGCACGGCGTGATGGCAAACCGCGCGACCTACGAAATCATGACCCCCGAATCGATCGGCCTGCGCCAGAACCAGATGGTGCTGGGCAAGCACAGCGGGCACCACGCCATCGAGGAGCGGCTGCACACGCTGGGATACTCGCTGTCCAAGGACGAGTTTAGTCAGCTCTACGACCAGTTCAAGGCATTGTGCGACCGTAAAAAGTCCATCACCGACAAGGATCTGGAAGCGTTGGCGCTGCACCGGCACACGCAGTCGTCCATGCCCAGCAACTATAAGCTGGAGCGCTTCACCGTCAACAGCGGCAATTACACCACGTCAAACGCCGTGGTCAGCGTGACGCACGAGGGCAAGCGCTCGGAAGAAGTGGCGCTGGGCGACGGCCCCATCGACGCCGCGTTCAACGCCGTGGATAAATTGATCCCCGCGCCGGAGCATTCTTTGGAGGACTACGGCATCCAGACGATCTCCGAGGGTAAGGACGCGCAGGGCGAAGCCATTGTAAAAATCCGCTGCGGCGACCGCGTGGTCACCGGCCGCGGCCTGTCCACCGACATTCTGGAAGCCAGTATCCTCGCGTATATCAACGGCATGAACAAGCTGTAAGGGGGACGCATGAAACGGATCGAAATATTTGACAGCATGCTTCGCGATGGGGCGCAGGGAGAAGGCGTTGCGTTTTCCGTGATCGATAAGCTCAACATCGTCAAAACGCTGGACGCGTTCGGCGTGGACTATATCGAGGCGGGAAACCCAGGCTCCAATCCCAAAGATATCGAGTTCTTCCAGCAAGTTCACGACCTGAAGCTCAGGCACGCTAAGCTTTGCGCTTTCGGCAGCACCTGCCGCAAAGGCAGGAAGCCCGAAGAGGACGACAACGTACAGTCCCTGATGGACGCCGGAGTCGGCGTGATCGTGATCTTCGGGAAGTCCTGGGATTTACATGTGTTCAAGGTGCTGAACACCACGCTCAAGGAAAACCTGCGCCTGGTGAGGGAGACCGTCGCGTTCTTTAAAAGCAAAGGCAAGGAAGTCATCTTCGACGCGGAGCACTTCTTCGACGGCTACAAGCATAACGCCGAGTTCGCCATGCAGGTGCTTGCGGCTGCCCACGAAGCGGGCGCCGACTCGCTTTGCCTGTGCGACACAAACGGCGGCGCCACGCCCACCGAAATCGGCGAAATCACCAAAACCGTGTGCGAGGCGTTTCCCGGGCAGCGTGTCGGCATCCACTGCCATAACGATATCGGGTGCGCCGTCGCGTCCAGCATGAGCGCGGTTTCGGCTGGCGCCACGCAGGTGCAGGGCACGTTCATCGGCATCGGCGAGCGCTGCGGCAACGCCGATCTTTCCACGATCATCGCAAACCTCCGGCTGAAGATGGGGTACGACTGCGCCGGAAACCTCGAACTGCTTCGGGATACCGCGTCCAAGCTTTCGGAGATTTGCAACATGCGGCTTGCGCGAAACGAGCCCTACGTGGGCGAGAGCGCCTTTGCGCACAAGGGCGGCATGCATATCGACGGCGTCACCAAGCTGAGCGAGTCGTTTGAGCACGTCGCGCCCGAAAGCGTGGGCAACGCGCGCCGCTTCCTCATGAGCGAGGTTTCCGGCCGCACGACGGTGCTGGCAAAGATCGTCGATATCGCGCCCGAGCTTTCCAAGGATTCGCCGGAGATATCGCGTATCGTGCAGAAGGCGAAGGAAATGGAGCATGAGGGGTATCAGTTCGAAAGCGCGGACGCGAGCTTTGAGCTGATGGCGCTCAAGGTTTTGGGCCGCTACCGGCAGCATTTCATATTGGGGATGTACCGTACCAGCGGCGAGTTTCCACATCCCGACGAAGCCCGCAGCGCATCCGCGATGCTATCCATTCAGGTCGGCGACGTGCATGAGATGACCGCCGCCATGGGCAACGGCCCCGTGCACGCGCTGGATACGGCGCTTCGAAAAGCCCTGAGCGTGTTCTATCCGCAGCTCAATCAAGTTCGGCTGGTGGACTACAAGGTGCGCGTACTGACCGGCAAAGCCGCCACGGCGTCCCGGGTGCGCGTGCTGATCGATAGCTCGGACGGCGAGCGGGATTGGACCACCACGGGCGTATCCACGGATATCATCGCCGCCAGCTGGGAAGCTCTGTCGGATTCGATCGAGTACTATCTGCATCAAAAGTAGGGTTCGCCATCATG
>JBDRTL010000376.1:0-6545 GCA_043824045.1 Bacillota bacterium | reverse complement strand
ACAGGAAGCCGTATTTGGGCGGATACGGGAAGGCGTGTTCAAGAGCGACCGCATCTCGCTGGACCCGTATTTCCCCATGGAAATGACCTCGAACCGTTACATCAACTGGATCGGGCAGATGCTTACCCAGGGCGGGATGCTCTATGAGATGCTGCGCCGCGAGGAACCCGTCGGCGTGTTCATCATCAAGCGGATCGACGCGCAGACCGTGGACCCCGTGCTGATGGGGCTGTATCAGGAAGATCAGAACCGCGGGCTTGGGACGCTTCTGCACAAAAAAACGCTGGACGCCTGCTTTGCGCAGGAATGCGCCCGCATCACGTCCACCTTTGTCTCAAACAACGCAAAAATCCTGCGCGTGTACGCAAACGTGGGGGCAGCCATCACCGACGTGCTGTACACCTACGTCAAGCACGTGGACGCGTAATCAGAAATACGGAGGAAACACCATGACCGAACAAACCGTAAAGACCAAGCCCGTCATTTATTCGGGAATCCAGCCTTCCGGCGTGCTGACGATCGGCAACTATATCGGCGCGCTGAAAAACTTTAAACTGCTGGAAGACGAATACGACTGCATTTACGCGATCGTCGATATGCACGCGATCACGCTGCGGCAGGACGCGGCGCAGCTTCGCAGGCGCACCATCGAGCTGGCGGCGCTGTATATCGCTTCGGGGCTCGATCCCGAAAAAAGCATGATCTACTGCCAGAGCCACGTTCCCGCGCACGCGGAGCTTGCGTGGATTTTAAGCTGCTTCACCTACATGGGCGAGCTGCAGCGCATGACGCAGTTCAAGGAAAAATCGGCGAAAAATGAAGAAAACATCAACGCGGGCCTGTTTACCTATCCCGTGCTGATGGTTGCGGATATTTTGCTGTACCAGTCCGATCTGGTACCGGTCGGTTCGGACCAGAAGCAGCACGTGGAATTGACGCGGGATATCGCCCTGCGGTTTAACAATATCTACGGCGACGTG
Organism: Bacillota bacterium; assembly: GCA_043824045.1. Classification (GTDB taxonomy): domain Bacteria; phylum Bacillota; class Clostridia; order Christensenellales; family Aristaeellaceae; genus CAXXOK01. The sequence goes on along the minus strand of JBDRTL010000376.1, from coordinate 5,565 downwards.
TTTACCGTGCCCGAGGTCTACATCGGCAAGATCGGCAGCCGCGTGATGAGCCTGCAGGAGCCCGCGAGCAAGATGAGCAAATCCGACCCCGAAGACACCTACATCAGTATGCTTGACAAGCCCGACGACATCCGCCGCAAGATCAAGCGCGCCGTGACCGACAGCGAAGCTGTCATCCGCTTCGATCCCGAAAACAAGCCCGGCGTGAGCAACCTGTTATCCATCGCAGCGGCGCTGACCGACCGGTCCATCGAAGAAGTTGTGCAGAGCATGGAGGGCAAGGGATACGGGGATTTGAAAAAAACGGTGGCGGAGATTGTGGTCGAGGCCATGAGGCCGATCCAGATTGAGTTTGACCGCCTGATGGCCGATAAGGCGTACGTGCAGGCCGTGCTGAGCCGCAACGCCGAGATCGTATCCAGGCGCGCGATGGCGACGCTTGACAAGGTGAAGAAAAAGGTCGGATACGTTGCGCTGGACAAACGGTAAACTGCGGCGTATGCAAGGAGGTTTCCGTGATCAGGGGATTGATTTTTGATCTGGACGGCGTCATCGTGGATACGGCGAAGTACCACTATCTGGCGTGGAAAGAGCTAGCGGATTCATTGGGCATCCGCTTTACCAAAAAGGATAACGAACGCCTGAAAGGCGTCAGCCGCGTGCGCAGCCTGGAAATCATACTGGAGATCGGCGGGCTGACGCTTAATCAAGCGCAGCAGCAGGCATACCGTACGCAGAAGAACGACCGCTATCTGGAATATATCCATAAACTGAAAGAAGAAGAAATTCTGCCCGGCGCTAGGCAATTTCTGCTGGACGCGCGCGCGGCGGGATACCAGATCGCGCTTGGCAGCGCCAGCAAAAACGCGATGCTGATTTTGGAGAAGCTGAAGATCGCGCAGCTGTTCGACGCCGTGATCGACGGCACGAGCGTCACCAAAGCCAAGCCGGATCCGGAGGTGTTTTTGAAAGGCGCGGAAGCGCTCCATGTGCCGGCGGGGGAATGCGTGATATTTGAGGACGCGGAGGCAGGAATCGAGGCCGCGCACAACGCCGGAATGAAGGCGGTCGGCATCGGCAGCCGAAAACGGCTGCCGGAGGCCGACCTGCATATCCCCGGGTTCACGGGCGTCACCCCTCAGGCGCTGCTCAAGCGGCTGAACGGATAACGGATGATTAAAGCCGGATCACCTGAGAACACACCCGGTTGAGAAACGCACGGTCATGCTCCACGAGCAGCATGGTTGGTTTAAACGCCAGAATCAAGCGCTCCAGCTGCACGCGGCTGAACACGTCGATATAATTGAGCGGTTCGTCCCATACGTAGAGATGCGCCTGCCCGCACAGGCTGCGGGCAAGCAGCAACTTCTTTTTTTGCCCTTCCGAGTACTGGGCGATGTCCTTGTCAAACTGCTGCCGTCCGAAATCCATGTTGCGCAGGATGGCTTTGAACAGCGTTTCGTCGGCCGCGGTCTCCGCGATGAACGGGTCCAGTTCGCCGCGCAGATGATCGGTGGACTGCGGCACGTAGCTGACGGTCAGGCTGCCCGCGATACGGATATCCCCCCGCAGCGAATCGGAAAGCCCGCACAGGGTTTTCAGGATGCTGGACTTGCCGCAGCCGTTTGGGCCCGCCAGCGCAACGCATTCTCCGCGGTCAACGGCAAACGAGACGCCGCCGCATACCACATGGTTGCCGTAGCGCACCTGCGCGTCCCGGATTTCGAGGATACGCTTTTTGGGGTGATGAAGCGGCATGAGCTTGAGCGCGCCGGTCTGTTCGACATCCCTGAGCAAACTTTGCCGCTCTACGATATCGCGCTCGATCCTGGCGCGCGTCACGAGCGAGCGCTTCATCAGCGCGGCCGCCCGCGCGCCCATATACCCACGGTCCACCGCGGCCACTTCGCTCTCGTGCACGTTGAATTTGCCTTTTTCCGCTTTGCCGCTGAAATCGGCCTGCCTGCGCGCGCTTTCTTTCAGGCGGGTGATCTCCTTTTTCAGCTGCACGTTGCGCGCTTCTTCGGCACGGTTCTTGCGTTCGAATTCCCGTTCCCACGAATCGTAATCGCCGCGCTGCACCACGACGGAAGAACGGTTTAATGAGAGCGTGTGGGTAATGCAGTGGTTTAAAAAGCTTCGGTCGTGGCTCACCAGCAGAAACCCGCGCTTTTTGGACAGGTATCCGGCCACGATATCGCGGCCCTGCAGGTCCAGGTGGTTGGTGGGTTCGTCGATCAGGGGATAGACGTCCTCCCGCGCAAACAGCGCCGCAAGCTGCACTTTGGTCTGCTCGCCGCGGCTGAGGCTTTCAAGCGGGCGGGCCAAAAGCTCCGCGGTCAGCCCCAGCGGATCGGCCTCCGCCAACACGTGCCATGCGGGCTCGTCCGGCGCAAAGCCGAGCATCACGTCTTTCGCCGCGCGGGAGGTATCCTCTACGGCAAAGGGAAACAGCGCGGGCTTGAGCGGGATGGAGACGCTGCCGTGCGCGGTCAATTCGCCGGCCATGATCCGCAATAGGGTTGTTTTCCCGCGCCCGTTGCGCCCGATCAGCCCCAGGCGCCAATCGGTGTCGATCTGGAAGGAAAGGCCGTAAAATACGTCGTCATAACTGCCTTCATAGGCAAAGGATACATTGTGGAATTGTAGTAAAGCCATTGATATCACCTCGTTTTTAAACACAAGGGACGGCAAAGAAAAACAGAGCCTTTCGGCTGCGCGCTCCTGCCACATGCAAACAAGCCAAACCATGCGTTTGACCGATGCAGTTCCCCTCAAGTACAGGGTGGCAGGCTTAATTGCGCATCCTTTCAACTCCGTTTCCATTCATGTTAAATTGATCCTAGCATGATGGTTTCCAGATGTCAATACTCACCGAACCGCAAAGCGGTAGGTGGTTTTGGTGAAATATACCTCTTCGGGGCGGAGCACCACGCTTGGGAAATGCGGGTGATGGATCGAATCGGGGTAGCGCTGCGTTTCCAGGCAGATGCCGCCGTACTTGCGATACCGCACGCCGCCTTTGCCAGTCTGGTTGAGCCCCTGCCCCGTGTACACCTGCACGCCGGGCAGATCGGTGATGACCTGCATCTCCCGGCCGGTTTTTTGAGAGTAGAGCGTCGCGATCAGCTTATCCTCGCGGTCTCTGCCCGCGCAGAAATTGAAGTCCACGCCACCCGCGTTTTGCATGGCGGCGTCGGGGGCATCCAATACGTCGCCGATCCGCGTGGGCGTTTGAAAACCATACGCCACGTCTCCTGCCGGGATGAGCCTGCCGGTGGGAATCAGGGTTTTGTCCGCCTCTGTGACGAACCCGGCAAACACCCGCAGCGTCATATCCCGGATGTCCGCCGCGCCGTGGCCGTCGAGGTTGAAATAAGTATGGTTGGTGAGGTTGACGATGGTGGTTTTGTCCGTCGCCGCGCGGTAGGCAATGGTGAGGGCGTTATCATCGCTCAGGGAGTATTCGGCTTCCAGGTGCAGCGCGCCAGGGTACCCCTGATCGCCGTCGGGGCTTGCGAGCGAAAGCCGCAGGGCGCCTTTCGCCGCTTTCACGGTAAAAATCCGTTTGCTAAACCCATCCGGGCCGCCGTGCCGGGTATTGGGCCCGTTGTTCGCCTGCAGGGGATAGGTGTTCCCGTCCAAATCAAAGGTTGCGCCGCCGATGCGGTTGCCGTGGCGGCCGATCAGCGAGCCAAGGTATCCGCCGTTTTTCATGTAGGAGAGCGCGTCGTCGTATCCCAGAACCACGTCGCCCAGGCGGCCGTCCCTGTCCGGCATCAGGATGCGGGTCACGGTGCCGCCCAGATCCAGTACGGATACGGATGCGCCTGCCGCGTTCGTCAGCGTATATTCCGTCACGGGTCGGTTCAGATGGTCTTTACCGTAAGCCCTTTTTGAGATCTGCATAAGGTTTTCCTCCGGCACAAATTTCCTCAAGTATAGCGTACCGCCCGTCCGGGGTCAAGGCTGCCTTGACGAACCAGTGGCAAAAGGATACAATATTTTTGTTTATACTGACTAATGAAAGGAAGAAATCTATTGTTTGGACGTCGACATGATGGTCGCCGTGTGCGTAATTTGGATCCCATTATTGAGGCAATGCCGTATGTAATGCCAATGCGCTGCGATGCGATGGTGTACCTCAGCCATGATCTGGAATACGAACCGATGATGCGCTATATCGCGCTGAAGGCACGCACGGAACAAGTGAAGATCACATTTTTGGAATTGCTGATTGCCGCTTATGTCCGCGCTATTTCACAGGTGCCGGAAATCAACCGTTTCATCATTAACAAGCAGTATTACAACCGCACGGAACTCACCTGCTCGATGGTTGTCCTCATGGATACCCAGGACGGCAGCGTAAAGGAGAATACGATCAAGATCAAGTTTGACCCGAGCGATACGATTTTCGACGTGCAGGCGCGCGTAACAAAAAAGGTGGAGGAAAACCGCAAGGATGAAATGTCAAGCAGCGTGATCAAGATTGCGAAATTCGTTCTGAAAGTTCCCGGATTGACTTCCGTCATCGTCTGGCTGCTGCGCTGTCTGGACCGCTATGGGATTTTGCCTGGCTTCCTGATTGACGAACTGCCGTTCCATGCCGGTTTGTGGCTGACGAACAACGCGTCTATCGGGCTTAAAAGCGTGTACCACCACATCTACAATTTCGGCAATTCCAGCCTGTTCTTTGCCATCGGCACGCCGGATCGCGGGTTTACCATCAATGCGAAGGGCAATCCCATACGCTATGCCACCATTCCCGTCGGCATTACGGTGGACGAGCGCGTATGCGCAGGCGCAACGTTTGCCAAGTTGTTTACGATCATGAAAAAGTGCCTGAAAAACCCGGAGATGCTGGAAACCCCGCCGGAAACCGTATACTACAACGACGGCGCGGAGTACCATGAGCCCAAGCCGGAAATCCGGAAAATGCAGGCGTAAATGCGGCACCTGCGCAGGAAGTTCATGTAAAAACTTCTAAAATGTTACAATTGGTGAAGGAAGTTAATGATTTACATCATATAGTTTACAAAAACGAAATATATGATATAATTATACTTCACCCATTGTAACCGGATGAGCAACCCCAAGGAGAGTGCGCATGAACTCAGGCCGTACGAAATATTCCTTTACGCCGACTTACGGCATGCAAAGGCGCGGTTTCGGCAAGCGACAAACAGAAAAGAAAAGCAACCCGGATCTGGATTTCACCCAGAAACCATCTCCGGATTTTGAAGCGCCCGTCACTGGGGCGTCCGATCCGTATATCATGCCCCAGGGCATCTACCATGATCCCGTGCCGCAGCAGGGAGCGATGCCGTACCCGGCGTTCACGGCGCAAAACCCGGGCATGGGGAATGGTTACGCGATTCCGATGCACAATACCGGGTTGCAAAACAGTGTCCCCATGTACGCGACCGGGTATGGCAATCCCTACGGAGAGATGAACCAGCCGTTCACGGGCGCGCCGCTGCCGCAGATGCCGCCGCTGGCAATCGCCGCCGCTCCGCCGCAGCAGATGAACGCAAGTCCCAGAGCGCAGGGCTATGTGCCGCCGGC
>JBDRTL010000375.1:0-5707 GCA_043824045.1 Bacillota bacterium | reverse complement strand
ACCTCAACGTGCGCCGGGCGATCCGCGCGGCGGTTGACAAAGCTCTCATCGCCAACAACGTCTATATGGGCATGACCGTCGATACCGATACCCCCATTGCACCAGGCAGCTGGCTGTATTACGATCAGGAGCTGGTTTTCCAATATGATTTCGAGCTCGCCCGGCAGCTGCTGGAAGAGGAAGGCTGGTTGGATTCCGATGGCGACGGCATCCTGGATAAAATCATCAGCGGCGAAAAGCACAACCTGCGCCTGCGCCTGTATGTGTATGAGGATCCAGACAATAACGTGCGTTTTGAGACCGCGAACCTGATCGCCGATATGCTCGAAAAGCTGAAGATGAAGATCGTCATCGAAACCATGACCTTTGCGCAGGTGCAGGAAAAGCTGCAGGCAAATTCCTTCGATCTGGTGCTTGCGTCGTTTCAGATGGACGCGGTGCCGGACGCCGGATTTATGCTGATGAAGGGCAACACCGCCAACTACGGCAGGTATGCCTCCGACACGATGACGGATTTGTGCAAGCAGCTGCGCCAGAGCGAAACCCAGTCGGAGTTCGCCTACGCCTGGCAGGTGATTCAACAGCAGTTCGCCGCCGATATCCCGTTCATCTGCCTGTTCTACCGCGCGGGCGCGGTGCTGACCCGCAGGATGTACTCCACGGTGCGGGATTTCCGTGAGTTTGAGCTGCTGCGCGGGATCGAAGAATTCGGACGGTAATGCGAATCCAAACCTTTAACGCATGTAGCTTGCATCGTCTTTTGCCCGTGGCCTTTGTCCAGAACCCTTGACATAGTTCCACTATGCCTGCGGGTTCTCTCCGCGGCCACAACCAAAATACTCGCAATCTAACCTGCGCTGAAGATTTGAATTCGCATAATACGAAAGGACTGCACGATGACGAACCGATGGAGACGGATGTGCGCCGCTGCCTGTGCGGCGATGCTGCTATCAGCTGGCGCGGGCGCGGCGGAGGAGCCGTATTTCGCCACGCCGGACGGGCCGGAGGCGGCGGACGTCGCGGAGCAGGCGATCGATCCGGGAACGCTGCCGGACAGTATCAGGCTGCTTTTGGAAACGGCGGCGCAGGAGGTCGGCTATACGGAGGGGAGCGACGGCTACACCAAATACGGCGCGTGGGCCGGCGATCCGTACTCGGAGTGGTGCGCGGAGTTCATCTGCTGGTGCATCCACATGACGGACAACCTGTACGGCTTTGACATGCTCAACACCCTCTATCCCTACTACACGGGGCAGAACACCGGGCGGGACTGGTTTTTGAGCCGCGGGCGGTTTGTGTACCGGCGCGGGCACCAGCCCGGCTGGGGCTGGCAGTGGCTCAAGGGCGGCGACGGCATGATGCAGGTCAACGGTTACATCCCGCGCCCGGGCGATCTGGTGTATTTCAGCTATAACACGCAGGGCGATACCGTGCATGTGGCGCTGGTGGAATACTGCGCCCTTACGGCGGAGGGCGACGTGCGCATGCATGTGATCGAGGGCAACAACCCGTCAAGTGTCAGGCGCTGCGTGTATTCCCTGAACAATTCGCAAGTGCTGGGCTTCGGCTGCTGGGGAGACGTGGTGGATACCACCATGCAGTACGGCAACACCGGCGACAAGGTGCTTGCCCTGCAGCAAATGCTGGGCAGGTTGGGGTATCTCACGGCACGGCACTATACGGCCACCTATGCCAGCAACACCCGCAACGCCGTGGCAGCGTTCCAGCAGACCATGACGGGCAAAACCCCCACGGGCATCGCGGACCGGGAAACGCAGCTGGCCATCGGCTTCGCGATCGAAAAGCTGGAACTGCAGGATCCAAATTCGTGGCTGGTGACAGGCGGAGATTGATGCGGGGCCATAGGGGCCGGCGGCGGATTTGGGTGAATACAATGGCGAAGCCGCGGCTGATGGGCGGGCGGGGATTGACGCAGCGGCAAGCCCTCAATGCATGGAACTGCGGGAGGATAAGCATGCGGACGACAGCGGGCATACTGGTTTTCGTCCTGCTTTGCCTGCCGCTTCCTGCGTCGGCGGCGGACGGTGCGCAGGTAAACCGCGCGCTGCTGATCGGCGTGGATCTGTTCGTAACCAAGACAAGCACCTATCCCTCTTCCGCCAATAACGTGCAGGAGATGTACAAGGCGCTTTTACACAGCGCCATTCCCTTTGCCGAAATCCTGATTCCCGAACAACCCGCCACGACCGCCGGACAGTTTAAAGGCTGGATGGAAAGTGCGTTCGGCGGCGCGGACGCGGACGACTGCAATTACCTGTACCTGTCCACGCACGGCGACTACGACGCGGACGGGAACGCCGTGATGCTTTTAAGCGATGGGCGTACCGAAAACCGACTGACGGCGCCGGAACTTGAAGCGATGTTTGACGGCATTCAGGGGACGAAGATCATTTTGCTGGACGCGTGCTACTCGGGCGCGTTCATCGGCAAAGGCATGCGGGAGCAGCTGGAAAATATCAGCTTCCGTTCGCCGGACTTTAGGGTGCTCACAAGCTCCGGCGCGATGGAGGCAAGCTGGTACTGGAACGGACAGACGGACTACGGGCAGGGCTCGTTCTATTTCACCCAGATCCTCACGCAGGGCTTAAGCCCGCGGTGGAACTACCCCGCCGACCACAACCGCGACGGCAGCATCACGCTTTCGGAGCTGCACCGGTATCTGCTCGAAAACCACGGCGCGTCCACCCCGCAGGCGTACCCGCAGGAGGACGATACGGTCGTCTTCGCCTACGACCCGGATGCGGGCATTGCGGAAAACAACCGCGCGCCGATCGTCGACGTGGTGTTTTCCGACGACGTGATCCGCCCCGGCGAAAGCCTGACGCTTTCGTTCACGGCGCTGCGCCCCGTACGCGTCGCGTATCAGATCGTCTACCGCAGGGACGGGCAATGGCAGTTTGGCGAGGCCGAGCTCCACTACGACGAAGCGGAGCGCTTCACGGCGTTTGGGGAACTGGCGGGCGCGATCCTGCCGGGGCGCAAGGTGCGGACCATCGCGCTGCAGGCAAACGACGAAGATGTGTACGGGTATGTGCTGGTGCAGGTGCTTTCGCTGGAGGGCGGCAGGCTGACGATGCAGACGGGGCACGTGATCACCGTTACGCCGCTCACGGGCGACCCGGCCCTGCACGTGGAAACGCCGGTCCTATTTCGGGCCGCGGAGGGCACGGAGCTTCCGGTCTTCGTTTCGCACTCGCTTCCCTGTGCGCTGAGCGTTACCATAAAGGATTTGGAAGGGCAGACAGTGAAGCGGCTTTCGTACCGCAGCCCCACGCGGCCGCTGCATACCGAACCGGAGGGCAGCTGCTTTTACTGGAACGGGCTTGCGCAAACCGGCGAAGCCGCGCCCAAAGGAGAATACCGCGTCCTTGTGGAAGGATGGATAGGGGATACCGTATTCACGGCGCAAAGCGAAATCATCACGATGATACGATAGAAAGAGGAGAACGGGCGATGAAACTGATGATCGTCATTCCCTGCTACAACGAGGAGCAGGTGCTGCCGGAGACCGCCAAACGGCTTATAGTGAAAATGCGGAAACTGGTCGATGGCGGGCTGTGCGGCGCGGACAGCCGCGTGCTGCTGGTGGACGACGGCAGCAAGGACAAAACATGGGAGATCATTGCCGCCCTGCACGAGCAGAACCCTGTGTTTGAAGGGCTGAAACTCAGCCGCAACCGCGGGCATCAGAACGCGCTTCTCGCGGGGCTGATGACGGCCAGAAAGCACTGCGACGTCAGCATTTCCATGGACGCCGACCTGCAGGACGATATGGACGCCGTCGACCGGTTCCTTGCGGAGCACTTAAAGGGCTGCGACGTGGTATACGGCGTGCGCAGCAAGCGCAAGGCCGATACGTTCTTCAAGCGGCAGACCGCGCTCATGTTTTACAAGCTGATGAAGGGCCTGGGCGTGGACATCATGTACAACCACGCGGATTACCGCCTGATGAGCCGCCGCGCGCTGGACGCGCTCAAGCAGTTTCGGGAGGTAAACCTGTTCCTGCGCGGGCTTGCGCCGCTGGTCGGGTTTCAGACGGGCGTGGTGTATTATGAGCGCACCGAGCGTTTTGCGGGCGAGAGCAAGTACCCGTTCAGGAAGATGCTCGCGTTCGCCATCGACGGAATCACGAGCTTCTCCGTCAAGCCGCTGCGCATGATTACGACGCTGGGCATCATCATTCTGGTCATCTCGCTTTTGATGCTCATCTACACGCTGATCAGCTGGATTCTCGGCAAAACCGTCATCGGCTGGACGAGCACGCTGGCTTCCATCTGGATGATCGGCGGCATCCAGCTGTTCTGCCTGGGGGTGATCGGCGAATATATCGGCAAGATCTACAACGAATCCAAGCGCCGCCCGCGGTTTATCATCGACCGGTATCTGAACAGCGAAAACGCCGATCCCGTGGCGGACGAATGATTGGAACGTAATACGAAAAGCATCGCGCACAAATGGACGCGGTTCTTTTCATACTGTGTGCTTATGATTGCCCGGCAGTGCCGGGCAATCAGCTTGCCGTGATTTTTTCGGGTTTGTTCTTGCCAAAGCGCAGGAACGAGGGCAGCGCCACATGGCCCTGGGACAGAACGTCAAACGCGACGGCGGCCAGCAGCACCAAGCCCTTCACCAGCCGCTGAACGTTGGTGTCCATGCCGATGATGTTCATCCCATTGTTGAGGATGCCCATGATCAGGGCGCCGATCACCGTGCCGCTCACCGTACCGATGCCGCCGTAGGCGCTGGCGCCGCCGATGAAGCAAGCTCCGATGGCGTCCAGTTCAAACCCGTCTCCGGCCATCGGGGTGGCGCTGTCCAGGCGCGCGGCAAACACCATCCCTGCGATTCCGGCCAGGAGACCCATGTTGACGTAGCTGAAAAACATAAGCCGTTCGGTATTGACGCCGGACAGGCGCGCGGCCTTGGCGTTTCCGCCCATGGCGTAGATATGACGGCCGAGAACCGTTTTATTGGTGATAAACGTATACACTGCGGCGATGATACCCAGCACCATCAGCACAGCGGGGATGCCCTTGTAACGCGCCAGCAGCGCGAAAAACCAGATGACAATCGCAGAGATGATGACCATGCGGGCAATCAAAGCTCCCGGGGTGGCGTATTCATACCCTTTGCGCTTTTTGCTTTGGTTGGAAAGCACTTGCGCGATGCAGAAAACCGCCGCGATTATAATACCAAGCAGCAGGCAGGTCAGGTAAATTTTCATGCCCGCGACTTCCCACACCCCGATGAACTCCGGCGTCGTGCCCACGAAAAACTGCTTGTACGCGTCCGGGAACACGGGAATCGCCTTGCCGCCCTGCAGAATGATCAGCGTAGCCCCGCGGAACACCAGCATGCCCGCCAGGGTGACGATAAAGGCCGGGATCTTGACATACGCGATCCAGAACCCTTGCCAGACACCCACGAGAATGCCCACGCCCATGCACAGGAGAATGGACAGATAGGGGTCCCACTTCCATTTCATGATGAAGATGCCCGCGCAGGCGCCCACGAGGCCTACCACGGAACCGACCGAAAGGTCGATGGATCCGCTGCCGAGGATGCATAAAAGCATCCCGATGGCCAGAATCACGATGTAGGCGTTTTGGTTGATGATGTTGTACACGTTCATGGGAAACAGCAGTTTCCCGCCTGTCAAGACTTGGAACATCAACACGATGACCAC
>JBDRTL010000374.1:0-2504 GCA_043824045.1 Bacillota bacterium | reverse complement strand
GCCCGATGCGGAAATGTTTCGCAAACGGCCTGAGATGGCGCTCATTGCCGATTCGAGGCACTCCTATACGGAGCTGTTTACGCCTGATGTGGAATTAAGGGACGGAGATATCATAGCTCTGGGGAATACCAGAATACGGGCGATATCCACTCCGGGCCATACCAAGGGCGTCATGACCTATATCTTCGAAGTAACGGACAAAAAGGAAACGCATACCGCGGGTTTATACGGAGGTATTGGAGTCAATACGCTCTGTCGGGATTTCATCGAACAACACGGCAACGCGGACTGCCGGGACTTCCATCTAAAAAGCCTTGAAAAAGTGCGCAATGAGCCGGTGGACATTGTACTTGGAAACCATACCGGGCAAAACAAGACGCAGGAGAAATACCGGCAGATGTGCGACCATCCGGAAGGTAAGAACCCCTTTATCAACCCGAAGGAATGGAACGAATTTATTGATTTTGCCGAAAACCTGTATAACCGGATGCTGTGTGACGAAGCGAATGGCACGGATCAAATCTGACGGCAGAAAAAGGAAAAAGGAGTATTGCAAATGAATAAGGAAAAGCTGTCGCAGCTTGAAAGCACAGCCAAACAGGTGCGGCGCAACATCATAGAGATGGTCGGCGTCGGACGGGCCGGGCATCTGGGCGGCTCCTGTTCCGCGGCCGATATTGTGACCGTGCTGTACTTCTACAAGATGCGGCGCAGGGAAGGAGATCTGCAATGGCCCGACCGTGACCGTCTTATCTTCAGCAAGGGACATGCGGCGCTTTGCCAGTATGGCGCGCTGGCGCAACTCAAGGTTATCGATCAATCCGAGTTGGCCAAGGTAAAATCTCTGGACTCGAAGCTTCAGGGTCATCCCGATATGAGAAAGTGTCCGGGTATCGAAGCGAATACAGGATCTTTAGGCCAGGGACTCTCCATCTCCTTAGGCATTGCTCTGGGCAAGCGCATGGACAGCAGTCCTGCGCGGGTGTATTGCATTGTGGGCGACGGTGAACTGGACGAAGGCCAGTGCTGGGAGGCCGCCATGGCCGCGGCCAATTACAAGGCGGACAATTTGGTTGCCATCATCGACCGCAACCATGTGCAGGCCACCGACGAAACTGCCAAAATCATGGATTCCGGCAACATCGAAGCCAAGTTCAGGGCTTTTGGATGGAAGACCTTTTCCATCGATGGTCACAACATGGAAGAGATCGTGAACGCGCTGGATCAGGCAGAGACGGTCAAAGGCAAGCCGGTTGCAATCATAGCCGATACCATTAAAGGCAAAGGCGTGCGTTTCGCGGAGGGCAAAGCGGCTTTCCATAACGGAACCCTGACACAGCAGCAGTTTGACGAAGCCATGGCCGGCTTGCAGTAAGGAGATCAAAATGTGTGACAGAACACAAAGAACCGCCTACGCTGAAACCTTGGTAGCTCTGGGAAAAGAAAACAAGAATATCGTGGTACTGGACGCTGACCTGGGTAAATCAACCATGGGCTGCCTGTTCAAGGAGGCGTACCCGGACCGATATTTTGAGATGGGCATTGCCGAGCAGAACATGATGTCCACCGCCGCCGGATTGTCCCTGACGGGCAAGATTCCGTTTGTGAATTCCTTTGCGGTGTTTGTAACAGGGCGCGCCTATGACCAGTTGCGTCAGACTATTTCCATCGCCGGGCTTAACGTCAAGGTTTGCGGTTCCTCCGCGGGGCTTTCCGACTTCGGCGACGGTTCGACCCATCAGTCCGTTGAGGATATCGCCATTATGCGCGCGATCCCCCACTTAACAGTATTTGCTCCTGTGGACGATTTGGAGACCGAGCAAATTGTTAAATACATGGTGGAAAACGAAGGCCCGATGTATCTGCGCGTCAACCGCAACCCTCTGCCCCGGCTAACGGCTGAAGATACGCCGTTTATCTTCGGCAAACCTGCGGTGATGCACGAAGGAGGCGGCGTAGTCGTGTTCGCGCACGGCGTCATGGTCGAAAAAGCGCTGAATGCAGCGAAGGCAATGGGACAAAGCACAGACATAAAAGTGGTAAACGTCAGCACGCTGAAGCCACTTGATGAACGTGAAATAATCGCCGCCGCCGGCAGCGCCCGGGGTATCGTGGTAGCCGAAGAGCACTCTGTGATCGGCGGTCTGTGCTCTATCGTGTCCCAAGCGATGCGCGGACATGGCATACCTATGGAATTCGTAGCGATTCAGGACGAATTTGGCACCAGCGCATATAATTACGACGAACTGCTCGAAAGATACAACCTGACTGCCGACGCGATAAAGGCAGCTGTGGATAAGGTCTCGGGATGAGCGGTATTCAAATCATTCAGGGAAGGTATTGCATATGTCTGTTGAAGCGAATCTAAAAAATCTGTTTTCATTGGAGGGCAAGGTCGTGCTGATCACCGGCGCCGCCGGTGGTATCGGCGCCGAGCTTGCCAAGGGCATGGCCGGCGTGGGCGCTTCTATTGCCAATTGCGACGTGGATGAGAAGCGTTTGAA
>JBDRTL010000373.1:0-2256 GCA_043824045.1 Bacillota bacterium | reverse complement strand
AATCAAACACCCGGATATCGCCGCAGACCGAGCGCAGCGCCTGCTTGAACTCCGGTTTGCCCACCGCCTGATCAATCAGCTTTTTCCAGCCGCCGCCATGGATGAGCACGCCGTTTCCGATATCCAGCGTCCTGCCCGCTTTATTTAGCTCCGTATAGAAATGCTGCCAGACGATGGACGTGAACCCGAACAAAAAGACGGGTTCGCCCGCGTGCTTCCGCAAAAACGCGTCAAGCTCCTCCCAGTTCAGCCGCATATCCCCGTCCAGCGCGTACACGGTGTCGCGCCCAAACATCCCAAACCCGCGGATGCCCGCGCCGCGCGCCGAAAACAGGGCGGAATCCTTGAGAACCGCGCCCGAATCCACGATAATCATCGGCAGGCGCTGTTTTCCGAGCGTTTCCTCCATGATCCTCGCCAGCACCTTGCTCTGGAGCATGGCCGTTTCGCGATCCAGATGGATGCGGCTCACCCGCTGGCCCGTGGTGCCGGAGCTGGTGACGGTGCGGTAGATCGTGTCGTCGGGCACGCTTTTTAAATCAAACTCCTTGAACAGGCGCACGGGAAGCGGCGGAATCTCCGCGTATGACGTGATCGCGTCCAGGTCCGCGCGCGCCGCCCGCAGCATCTTTGCGTAGGGCGGGCAGTGCGCCGCGTGGAATTTGGCCAGCGCAATCAGCGTGTCCGAAAGAAACGCATGCTTTTCTTCATGCGCCATTGCGTACGGCTTCATCTCATGCAGCGCGCTTCGGTCAATCATCCGGCGTCTCCAGTTCCCGGTACAGGGTCTTGCCCGCGTCGTTCTTGGGGATACGGCTGACCGCTTTCACCGCAAATCCCGACGGATGCAGGCCTGTTTTCTCCGCAAGAAAGGTTTTCATCTGCAAAAGCAGCGCGCCGTCCGTGCCATAGATCACCAGCCGGTCGTCCCTGCCGCCGCAGGCGAGATCGGAACCCGGGAATTTCACCTTGAGCATCCGTTCTGTCTCGTCGAGGTTCACACGGTTGCCGAATAGCTTTACAAAGCGCTTCTTGCGCCCGACGATGGTATAGAACCCGTCGTCGTCCACCTGCGCCATATCGCCCGTATCCAGCACGCCGCCGCGCTCGTCGCCTTTTGCCAAATCTTCCGCGCCGCTTGCGTAACCGAGCGTCACGTTATCGCCGTAGTAGCGAAGCTCGCCGGTGACGTGCGGTTTCGTGATCAGGCTTCCGTCGGCGCCGATCAGCTCAAACCGGCCGCCGGGGATGGCGACGCCCATCGCGCCGATTTTGTCCATGCCGTGCTCCCACGGCAGGTAAGCCATGCGCGCCGTAGCCTCGCACTGCCCGTACATCACGATGAACTGCCGCCCCGATTCCCAGCACCACCAGGCGAATTTCTCGTGCAGGCCGGGGAGCAGCTTGCCGCCCGCCTGCGTCATGGTGCGAAGCGACGGCAGATCCATGCGCGTAAAGTGCATGCGGTCGAGCATCTCGTAGGTATAGGGCACGCCGCCGAAGCTCGTTGCCCTGCGCTCTTTGAAAAACGACCAGAATCCCTTCTGCGCGATGCCGCAGCGGGTGAAAAGGATCGTCGCGCCCACGTCCAGGTGCGTGCTGATGATGCTCAGCCCGTAGGTGTAGTGCATCGGCAGCGTCGTGATCGGGCGCTCCTGCGCGCCCAGGCGCAGGTATTCCACGATGGAATCGGTATTGGCGCGGATGTTTTGATAGCTCTGGCGCACAAACTTCGGGCTGCCCGTGGAGCCGCTGGTCGCTAAAAGCAGCGCGAGCTCGGGGTAAAGCTGCGGCGAATCGGCAAACGGGGTTTTCAATAGCTTATAGCCCAAGGCGGAATACTGTTCGCCGCCCCCCAAGTTCAGCCCTTCCGGCGCCCATATATAGCGCGGATGATAGCTGTCCAAAAGCGTTTGCAGCATCTCCGGATCCATATCCGCCGGGAGCAGCGCGGGCACGACGCCGTGGTTTAAAAACGCCGTGTACCCGAGCAAACTGCCCAGGTCGTTTCGGCACAGGCAAAACACAAGGCAGCGGCCGCCTGTCTGCACAGCCAGCTTCCGCCCTTCCTCCGCCAGCTGCCGATAGGTCAGCGCCGCGCCCGAATCGTCGATGGCGGCGATATGCTCCTGTGCCTCAAATGTCCACATCATACTTCCTGAGTATTTCCTTGCCCTTCATAAAAGAACTGAAATCGATAATATCGTCCATATCCATCATGAGATCAAACGCGTCCTCCAGATTGGCGATCAGCCG
>JBDRTL010000372.1:0-7552 GCA_043824045.1 Bacillota bacterium | reverse complement strand
GTGAAAGGAGAACCGCATGATGAAACTCATGACCTATATACAAATCAAACTCCTTGATCTCATTGTCGCCAAAGTTCTCAAGGCGCCCATGAAGCAGTTTCCCCGGCTGGTTGCATGGGGCGAGCGTTTTGACAAATTCCGCGAACAGGCGCACGTAATCCGGGGCTTGAAACCCGTGATCGAAGACCCGGACAACGTCTGGAACAAATACATCGTGGATCTGTGCGCCGATGTGGACCATGCGGTGCTTAAAACCGTCGTGCACAACTTTGTGATCAATGCCAGCTTCGCGGGCAAGCACAAGCAGGAGGCGAGCCGCAGGAAGTACGGCTGCAATATCCCCTGGGCCGTGCTGATGGACCCCACCTCCGCTTGCAACCTGCACTGCATCGGCTGCTGGGCGGCCGATTACGGCGGTCATATGAATTTGAGTTACGCGGAGCTGGACGGCGTCATCCGGCAGGCCAACAAACTGGGCACACACCTGTTCCTGTATTCCGGCGGCGAGCCGCTGGTGCGCAAAGACGATATCATCCGCCTTTGCAAAGCGCATCCGGACTGCCAGTTTGCGGCGTTTACAAACGGCACGCTGATCGATTCGGCGTTTGTGGAAGAGATGGGGCGCGTGAAAAACTTCGCGCCCATCATCAGCGTGGAAGGGTTTGAAAAGGAGACCGACGCCCGCAGGGGCAAAGGCACCTATGCCAAGGTGGTTGCGGCGATGGCTTTGCTCCGGGAGCGCAGGCAGCTGTTTGGCGTTTCGTGCTGCTATACCCGCGAGAACGTGGAGACGGTCGGCTCGGAAGCCTATTTTAACCAGATGATCGCCTGGGGCGCAAAATTCTGCTGGTTCTTCACCTATATCCCCATCGGCAGGGACGCCGTTCCCGAGCTTCTGGTCACGCCCGGGCAGCGGGCGTTCATGTACCGCCAGGTGCGGGCGTTTCGCAAAACCAAGCCGATCTTCACGCTGGATTTCTGGAACGACGGCGAGTTTTCCCGCGGCTGCATCGCGGGCGGGAAAAGCTACCTGCATATCAACGCCAACGGCGATTACGAACCCTGCGCTTTCATCCACTATTCCGATTCGAACCTCCGCGAAAAAACCTTGCTGGAGGCGCTGCAAAGCCCGCTGTTCAAAGCCTACCAGTCCGGCCAGCCGTGGAACCAGAACCACCTGCGCCCCTGCCCGCTTCTGGACAACCCGGAACTGCTGGTGCGCGTGATGGAGGCTTCCGGCGCGAAATCCACCGATCTGCAGTACCCCGAGGATGTACGGGACCTGACGGGCAAGTGCGCGGACGCCGCGGCGAAGTGGGCGCCCGTCGCCGCGGAGCTGTGGGCCTGCTCCCACGGCTGCGGGGGCTTAGAAAAAACGGAAACGGAACGGGTATCCCAAAAGGCGTAAGCAACAGCCGGGCGCAGCCGATATACATCGGCATTGCCATACGCGTTACGTGCGCGCCGCGGGCTGTATGAAGCCGTCCGCGGCGCGTTTCCCGTATCCGGGCACGGCTCCTCCGCGCTTGACGAATCTCAAAAAAACATAATAAATACAAAATTATACGCTGAATTTCTATTATTATGCAGAATCTATTGACAATACCTTATATTTATGATAATTTGTGAATACAATAAAGGAGTTGTAGACCACAACTCTATTTTTAATTGGAGGATGTTACGATGAATAAAAAGGTTGTCGCGGTTATTCTCTCGATCGCGATGTTGATTCCCGCCATGGCTCTGGCGCAAGAGGCGATTGATATGTCCGGTGCAGCGCTTATGCAGGACGGCGTGCTCAACATCGGCATGGAAATCGGCTATCCTCCTTTTGAAGAGTTCGCGGACGACGGCGTGACGCCGGTCGGCTATGACATCGATTTCGCCCTTGCGCTGGGCGAAAAGCTGGGCCTTGAAATCAACTTCGTCAACACCGCGTGGGACGGAATCTTCCAGGGCATCGGCATGAACTACGATTGCGTTATCTCCGCCGTAACCATCACCGAGGAACGTAAAGAGACCATGCTGTTCTCCGATCCCTACATCAACAACTATCAGGCCGTGGTCGTCAGCGCGGATTTCGACGGCGAAATCACGGGCTTGCTGGATCTCGACGGCTTGGCGGTCGCCGTGCAAAAAGAGACGACTTCCGATATCCTGATGTCCGACTACGCGGATACCGGCTCCATTGACATCACCATTTCCGCCAACGAAAAGATCGCCTCCTGCTTCACGCAGCTCAAGAACGGCGAAGTGGACGCGGTTGTGGTCGACTCAACCGTTGCCGTCAGCTACCTGGCCGCCGATCCCGATTCCTTCGTGCTGGCGTATGAAGACCAGAGCGAACCCGAGCAATTCGGCGTCGCAATGGGGCTTGACAGCGAAGCGCTGCAGGCGGCGATCAACGAAGCGATCGCAATGCTTACGGAGGAAGGCTTCTTTACGGAGAACATCGCGTTCTGGTTCGGCGGGGAATAAGCGGCCGCCCGACGGAAAAATAACCGAAATAAGTGGGAAAACAATGAGTGTTCTGAAACGAATCGTTGACGTCAGGGGATGGAAACGCGCTTCCAAAACGGCTGCCATAATCATTATGGCAGCCGTGGCGTTCTTTGTCATCCTCGGGGCGGTCAACGTATCCTGGGATGAAATGATGGCGGGCATCTCCGACCCGATGAAGCAGATCATCGAGCAGGAGAAGGACAGCTCCCGCAAATATGTCACCATCACTTACAACAGCTTCGGCTTTATCAACTATCTCTCCATCTCCACCTCGGGCGCGAAGGCCGTTAAGGAAGCTTACGTCGGGTTCGCGGGGCAGATTTACGGCGCGGACGAGGGGATGGGCAAGTTTGTCGGCCAGATGGTGAACTATACCTACCGGATGCTCGGCTCCGGCGAAAACGTGCTCCACGGCGTTAAGCTGACGCTTCTTCTGACGACCCTGTCCATGGGGATCGGGGCGGTGTTCGCCATTTTTCTGGCGCTGGGCAAAATCTCCAAAAACAAACTCATCTCCAAAATTTCCAGCGCGTACATTTTCTTTTTCCGCGGCACGCCGCTTTTAATACAGCTGTTCGTGGTGTATTTCTCGGTTCCCGTCATCTTCGGGTTCTCGTGGCGCGGAATCTTCAGCGCCATGGACTCCGAAGCCGTGTACAAAGGCGCGTTCCTGGCCGCGCTGATCGCGTTTTCTTTAAACTCCGCCGCCTACTGCGCGGAGATCGTGCGCGCGGCGATCCAGTCCATCAACAAGGGGCAAAGCGAAGCCGCCAAGGCGCTGGGCATGACCTACGGGCAGACCATGCGCACCATCATCATCCCCCAGTCCATCCGGCGGATGATTCCCCCGCTGTGCAACGAGTTCGTGATGATGATCAAGGACGTTTCCCTGGTGTTCGCCATCTCGCTGATGGACATCACGACGATTTCCAAATCGATCATGACCAGCGAAGGCAACTATCTGGTGTTTTTCCCCGCGTTCGTCATCTACCTGGTTATCACGGCCGTTTTCACCTTTATCTTCGGCAAGGTCGAAAAGCGGCTCTCGGTTTACGAGTAGGAGGCGGCGATGAGCGAATACGAATATATCCTGCGGACGGAAAACCTGTGCAAATCCTTCGGCTCCCTGGAAGTGCTCCGGGATGTGAATTTGGGCATGCGCAAGGGCGAGGTGATCTGCATCATCGGCCCTTCCGGCGCGGGCAAATCCACCTACCTGCGCTCCTTAAACCAGCTGGAGACCATTACCAGCGGCAAGATTTTCATCAAGGACGAGCTGGTCCTCCACCGGGAGCATAACCGGACCATCCACCGCATCGATGCCGAGAAACAAAAGGCGATGCTGCTGGAAATGGGCATGGTATTCCAGAGCTTCAACCTCTTCCCGCATATGACGGTGCTGGAAAACGTGATGATCGCCCAGATTCTGGTGCGCAAAAAAACCAGAGCCGACGCGCAGAAACTGGCCGGGGAGATCATCCAGATGGTCGGCCTTGCTGACAAGACCAACGTATACCCGTCCAAGCTGTCCGGCGGGCAGCAGCAGCGCGTGGCCATTGCCCGCGCGCTGGCCATGGAGCCCGAAATCATGCTGTTTGACGAACCGACCTCGGCGCTTGATCCCGAGCTGGTCGGCGAGGTATTGAACGTGATGCGAAACCTCGCCAAACAGGGCATCACCATGCTCGTGGTCACCCACGAGATGGGTTTCGCGCGCGAGGCGGCCGACCGCGTGATCTTTATGGATCAGGGGCGCATCGCCCAGCAGGGTACGCCCGGAGAAATCTTCCAGAATCCCGAAGGTGAGCGCCTCAAGCAGTTCCTACAGAGCATTCTGTAAAAAACACATCTGGTCTTCGCGGCAGGAACGCATCACGCGTTCGTACACGATATCCCTCGGCCCGATCTCTCCCGCTAAAAGCGGAGAGGCCGGGTCGTGTTTGATTCGGTTTAAGACGATCTCGCGCGCGTTATAGTTGGCGTAGCAGTAGCGGCAGCCGTGCGCGCAGGTGTTGTACATGCCGATGTCCACACTCTGGGCGCACCCGCAGGCGACGCGCTGGTTCCTGTCCTTCCCCACGCTCAGGCGGCAGCCAAACTGACGCTCAAACAGTTCGGCGTCCACGCAGCGCGCGGGCGCGATTCCGCAGAGGGAAAAATCGACGTCCTCGGCGCAGGCGTTCATCTCCATGCCGTACCGGCGCGCGATCTGCTTGAGCTTCGCGGCAAGCGAAAGCCGCTCCCGCGCGGTCAGCGCTTCGGCAGCCAAAGTATCCGCGTTGTGTTTGCAGTTGCGGTAGTCCATATCCACAAAGCTGATGACCACCCTGCGGGTCGCGCCGCACAGTATCTTCGCCATCGTTTCAAACACCCGCAGGTGGGCCTCCAGCGTCCACGTCCGGTTAATCACAATGGGGTCATACCGCCAGATCACGCGCTCCGGCCCGATACGGTCGGACAGCTGGCGGAATGTGGACAGGAGCTTTAACTTCACAGGCAGGTTGGGCTCGATATCCTTGCCATAAGGCGTGAGCGTAAACTGGAAATAATACATATACTCCGAAAGCTCGTGCAGGCGGGGCAGCATCGGCGCAGGGTTCTTCGTCCAGAACACAAAGCCGTCCGCAACGTCCAGCGTGAGGCCGATTCTGCTGACCTGCCGCGGGTTCATGGGGTTGCGCACGCAGGCAAACCCCGCGCGGACGCGGCGGAAAAGCCAATCCGCGTACAGGGCGGGGATATCGGTTCGGCGGCTGCAGCTGATAATCATCGCACTCACTCCTCTTGTTTTGATTATATAGCAAACATACGTTCGCGTCAAGTAAAAATGCAAGGAAATTTCATTTCGCGTAAAAAAGAGGTGCGCCGGGCGGCATACGGGGCACAACCGGAACACCGCGCGGGAGCGGAGGAAACGGCGCGTGACGCGGAAACAATTTTTCTGCGCTTTCCTATTGACAAAACTTTAACAATTCGATATATTTATATCGATAAGAAATTATCGATTGAGCAGCGGGAAGGGGGGCCATCATGGAAAGCGACAAGCGAATCCTGCCGATTCCCCTGCCGACCCTCAAACGGCTGCCGATCTATTACCAGTACGTGACCAGGCAGGCACAGGAAGGCGTGCAGGACGTATCCTGCGCGAAGATCGCGCGCGATTTGGGGCTGGTAGCCGTCCAGGTGCGCAAAGATCTGCAGGTCACAGGCGCCGTCGGCCGCCCGAAAACGGGGTATCGGGTCATCCAGCTGCTCCACGCCCTGTCCCGCACCCTCGGATACGACAACAAAACGGAGATGTTTTTGGTGGGCGCGGGCAGCCTTGGCAAAGCGCTGATGGGATACAGGCGGTTTAGGGACTACAACATCGGCATCGCGGCCGCCTTTGACGTAAACGACGCCCTGGTCGGCACCGAGATCGGCGAAAAACCCGTCCTCCCGCTTTCCAAATTCCCGTCCCTGTGCCGGCGCATGCATGTGAAATTCGGCATCATCTGCGTGCCGGCGGACGCGGCGCAGGGCGTGGCCGACATGATGGTTTCCTCCGGGATCGAAGCCATCTGGAACTTCGCCCCCGTGACCCTCGAGGTGCCGGACACGGTGATCGTGCACAACGAAAACCTGACCGCAAGCCTCTCCATCCTCCTCAACAAATACAAGACCCGCAATCCGGAAAGCGAGCGTGAATGAGCGTGCAGAACATTTTAGCCTTTGAAAAAGCAGGGCAGATCATCGAGAGATACGGGTACAACAAAGCCAAGCTGATTCCCATCCTGCAGGAGATTCAAAACGAGTACCGCTACCTGCCCGAGGAACTGATGGTGTACGTCGCCACGATGCTTAACACCACCTCCTCCCACGTGTACGGCGTGGCCTCGTTCTACTCGCATTTCACGCTGAAATTAAAGGGCAAGTACGTGGTGAAAATCTGCGACGGCACCGCGTGCCACGTGAAGAAATCCATGTGCCTGCGCGACGCCGTCCGAAATCACCTGAAGCTGGAAAACGGTCAGAACACGACACCGGACTTTCTGTTTACCGTGGAAACGGTCGCGTGCCTTGGCACCTGCGGGCGCGCGCCTGCCATGACCGTAAACGGCGAGGTATACGGGCTTTTAACCGACGAAGCCGCTGTTGCCGTGATCAAAGACATTCAGGAAAAGGAGCGCGCGAAAAATGAGTGAGACCGTCAATCTGAAACAGCGGGCGCAGGCCTACAAAGAGAATACCAAAGATATTCAAAAGCGGATCATCGTGTGCGCCGGTACGGGCTGCATAGCGGGTGGGGCGCTGAAAGTCATCGCGCGCTTTGAAGAGCTTTTTAAATCGAGAGGCTTGAACGTGGCGCTGACCATCAACAAGCATGAGGACGGCTACCAGGTTTCCGGCAGCGGCTGCCAGGGCTTTTGCCAGATGGGCCCGCTGGTGACCATCCATCCCGGGAATGTTATGTACTGCAAAGTGACGCCCCGGGACGTGGAAGAGATCATCGACCAGAGCATCCTCGCCGACAACGTCATCGACCGTCTGGTGTATAAGATGAACCCCGGCAACAAGGCGTATCCCAAACGGGACGAAATACCATTCTATAAAAACCAACACCATATGGTGCTTCAAAAGTGCGGCAATATCGATCCCACCGACATCGACGAGTACATCGCCCTGGGCGGCTACGCGCAGGCCGAAAGGGCCGCGAAGATGAAGCCCGGGGAGATCTGCAGCCTGATGATGGATTCGGGGCTGAAAGGCCGCGGCGGCGCCGGTTTCCCCACCGGCCGCAAGTGGGATTTGACCCGCCTGAGCGATAGCGATAAGAAATACGTCATCTGCAACGGCGACGAAGGCGACCCCGGCGCGTTCATGGACAGCGCGGTGATGGAGGGCAACCCCCACTCCATCATCGAGGGCATGATGATCGCCGCGATGGCCATCGGCGCGGACGAGGGCTATGTGTACGTTCGCGCGGAGTATCCGCTGGCCGTAAAGCGTATCCGCGCTGCGGTTGCGGCCGCGCAGGCCGCTGGAATCCTCGGCGAACATATGCTTGGCA
>JBDRTL010000371.1:0-11305 GCA_043824045.1 Bacillota bacterium | reverse complement strand
CGCCGCACAGGAAAGCTTTTTGAGCCGGCGCGGGATCTGCGCCCGCAAAATTTTTGACGAGGCCACCCCGCCGACGATCAGCACCTGCTGCGCGCCGGTTTTCTCGCACGCGGCGGCGATCATCCGCGACACGGTGCGCGTAAGCAGGTCAAACGCCTCGGCGGCAATCCGTTCGAGCGGGTATGTTCCGCTTTCCAGCCACCGCCTGCACTGCGTTTCCGCGCCCGACAGATGGCAGTCGAAATCGCCGTTTGCCATGCTCACGGGCAGGAGCGCATCGGCCTTTGCCTGAAGCGCGAGCTGTTCCAGCGCCTCGCCCGCAGGGAAAGGAAACCCCATCAGCACGCCGAGGCGGTCCAAAAGCTGGCCCGCGTGGATATCCAGCGTCTGCCCGAGCCTCGTGACCGTTTCTCCCTCGCAGAGCATGGTTTCCGTCGTGCCGCCGCTCAGATGCACGGCGAGAAATGGCACTTTCAGCGGCGGATTGCCGATCGCGCCCGCCAGGATATGCCCCATCTGGTGCGACGTGGAAAAGAACGGCACTTGGAGCAGGCTTGCGGCCGACCTGCCGAAGTTGCTGCCCACGGTGAACACGGGCATGTAGCTGTCCTGCGCGTCCCTTGGCGCGGCCGACGCGGCGACGGCGCACACGGCAAGATCTCCGATCTCCGCCCTGAGCTTCTCCACGAGCTCCGGCAACTGTCTTACATGCGCAAAAACGGCCTCGCTCTGGCGCAGGCCGCACTCCCCCGGTCGCACCGGCAAAAGCTTTCGCTGAAAGGCTCTGACGGCGCCGCTTTCATCCACGGCAGCCGCGGACGTCGTATAGCAGCTGGTATCAAGCCCGATCGCCGCCCGCATCCCGCTCATCCTTCCGCTTGCCGCGTTCCATCGCGCCCAGCACGCCGTTGATGTAGCGGCCGCTCTTGGGCTCGGAGTACCGGTTGGCCATCTCCATCGCCTCGCTGATGGATACGTTATCGGGCACGTCGCCGCGGTAAAACAGTTCGTACGCCGCCAGACGAAGAATGCTCAGGTCTACCTTCGCCACGCGGTCCAGCGTCCATTCGCCGCTGGAGTGCTTTATAATCAGCGCATCCAGTTCCGCCTGGTGCTCCTTGACGCCGGATAGAATATCCTTGATAAAGGCCAGGTCCTCCGCGGGGGGTTGATTGCCGTTCTTCAGCTGTTCGTAAACCAGCGCGATTGCATCCTCGCTGTTGTCCCCGCCGCACGACCGCTGATACAAAAGCTGCATCGCCGCCTGTCTGGCTACCGATCGTGCCATGCCCTACACTCCGTTTCCAGCATCATTCGCCTTTGGGCGGGAAGATTTTGTTGATGAAGTTCTTGATGCCGACAATCTTCTGATTGTTGGACCCGAACAGGTATCCCACCGCAAAGAAAACGCAGATCAGAAGCGTTTTCCAAAATCCCACGAATATGAGCATGAGTGCAAGCGCGGCGCCGCAAAGCCCGATCAGCCACCCGCATTGTTTTGTGCCGATAATAAGCCAGCCCGATTTCTCTTCATTGCTCATTGTGCATCCTCCTTGTCATGCGGATCGGTATTTCCGCCTGCCTTTTTCTTTGGCGCCCTGATCGGTTTTTCTTCGTTCACGGGTTCCTGCGTTTTCTCTTCCGCCTTCTCTTGCGCGGCCTGCTCCGCGGCGTGCTCTTCGCCTTTTTTACGGAAGATCCGCTGGTGCAGGGGCTCCTTTTTCTCGTCCGCGTTCCCCGCGCGCGGCGCGGCGTCGGACTGGATGGCCTTTTGCACGGCGTCGTTCAATCGGTCCACCATACGGCCCGCCTTCTCCACGGCGTCCACGTCGGCTGCGATTTCGCTTGTCTTTTCACCGTCGTGCCTGAGCCCCGTGTTGTTGGACGTATCCACGAACACGCGCACTTCCTTCACGTCCACGCCCGAGCAGGAGGTGATGTACTGCTTGGTCTGCTTTTGCAAAGCGCTGACGACCATGGGGATGTTCACGCCGTTTTCCAAAAGGATGCGGATGCTTACGATCACCCCGTCCCGCGTGTGCGAAATCTTGGTGTGGGTGACTTTCAGCTCGTCGTTCATGTCCACGCATTTTTTGACCATGTTTTCCATGGCGTTCATCGAGATATTCAGATCGCCGTATTCCGTCCGCTGCAGGATAAAGCCCTTTTCCTTGCCGGAGCGGAACACCTTGTACACGCCCAGCGCGCCCAGCAGCAATAGCACCAGGGCAACCAGCACCATCAGCACGTGCTGCCAGAAGGTGAAGGTTCCCTCCGCGAACGAAAGGTTCAGCTCGAAGGGATAAATCCCCACGCCGAATACAAACAAACCAATTCCCAGAAAAGCCAGAATCAGCCCCGCCAGCCCCGTGAGCAAGCGGTCAACCAAAGAACGTTTCATATCTTATTCCTCCATACCCTGAAACGGGTCAACGCAGCAAACCCCAAAAGAGCGACCTTGTCTTTTGGGGCCGGGTTTACGCTTCCGGTTCCTGCGGTTGATCCTGTCCCTGTTCGGAGGGCTTCACGTCCTCCGGTGTTTCCGCGTCTGCCTTCGTTTTTTTCTTTCTTAAGTCGGCCGCCGGTTTCGCCTTTTCCTTCTTCTCTTCCAGGGCGGGGGTCTGCGCGTCCGAGAGCATCGCGTTTTCCAGGCCGGCTTCCTCTTCCAGTTTCTCTTTTTCAAAGCTCACGCCGTTTACGTGAACGTCTACCCGTACCACATGGAGTCCCGTCATCGTTTCAATCGCCTTGCGCACGCTATCCTGCACGTCCAGCGCCGCAATCTGGATGGGCGTGCCGTATTCCACGATCACATACAGATCCACCGAGGCTTCTTCGGCGCCGATTTCCACCTTCACACCCTTTTTGATGTTCCGGTTGCGCACAAAAACATCTGAGAACCCTCCGCCGGAACACATACCCGCGATGCCCTCCACCTCGTTGGCGGCGACGCCTGCGATAATGGCGATGACTTCGTTGGCATAGGTAATGGTTCCTGTGGAATCATTCTCTCTGGCTAAGCTTAAAGGCAAATTGTCCTTTTTCGAGGCCATGCCTACACCTCCTTAGGTTCTGGGGTACCGTCCGTAATTATAGCAGAATATGCCGCGTTTGACAATCAATTTGCCGACGGGGGCTTTACGCATCGTTGACAGGGTTTTCCGGTTTCAGTATAATGCAAACACGGTTTATGAAGCAACACAACGTCTACGGCAAGGGGACGCTTATGAAACGACTCGCGGGACTGCTGCTGGTATGGATTATCCTTTGTTCCGCGGGAGCCTCATTTGCGGATCAGACCGTCGTGATTTCCTTTTTGGGCGACTGCACCATCGGCTGTCAGGACGAAGTGTACGACTGGGAAAACGGCTTCGCGCAGATGGCCGCGCGGGAAGGCTACGCCTGGTTTTTCCGGGAAGTGCAGCCGCTCTTGTCGCTGGACGACCTGACGGTTGCGAACTTCGAGGGCGTACTCAAGGAAAACGCCTACGGAAAAACGGAAAAAACGTATAATTTCAGGGGTCTGCCGGACTATGCGCAGATATTGGCCATGGGAAGCGTGGAGGCCGTGGGTCTTTCAAACAACCACGCGGAAGACTACGGCGAACCCGGCCAGCGCGCGACCCGGGAAGCACTTTTGAACGCGGGTGTACATTATTTCGACTCGGAAAACGTTTATATCTATGAAAAGAACAACATCCGGATCGCGTTTTTAAGCGTGTGGGAGCGATGGATGTTCCAGTTCGGGCAGCAGTATGTGGAAACCGTCTCCGGTTTGAAGGCCGGCGGCGTGAACGCCGTGGTGATATACGTGCACTTCGGGGAGGATTACAGCCCCTACCACATGGAACGGCAGACGACCATCGCCATGCGCTTCATCGACGCGGGCGCCGACCTGATTATAGGCAGCCACCCGCACGTGCTGCAGGGCATCGATCTGTACGGGGACCGCCTGATTCTCTACAGCCTGGGCAACTTCGTGTTCGGCGGCAACGTGAAGGTGCGGGCGATGGAGACGATGATTCCCCAGGTGACCTTCGCGTTTTCCGACGACGGCGAATACCTGTACCAGCAATTGCGCGTCTACCCCGCCAACGTCTCGGGCGACGCGCTGGACAACGATTATCAGCCGCGGCTTTTAACAGGCGAAGCTGCCGACGCCGTGTACCGGCTGATAGACCAGGACAGCGCGGATTTCACCGTCCCCTATGTGACGGGCGAAACCTGCCGTGAATACGAACAAATCCCGCCTGCCGGAAACAATAGTGATTGATTTTCTTTCATAACAGGGCTATGATAAAACCATAGTTTGCCTGAACAGGGCCGCATAAGGAGGCATGTGTCATCATGAAGAGACGATTGGCTTTCATTTTCGCCGTACTGCTTCTCGTATGTGTCGGGACATCCGCGATGGCATACACGACGATGTACGTATACACCTCCAACGGACAGCCGCTGAATATGCGCGACGCGCCCAGCATCATCGGCAACGTCATGACGCAGATTCCAAACGGCGCGGCCGTGCGCGTAAACGACGTGCTGG
Organism: Bacillota bacterium; assembly: GCA_043824045.1. Classification (GTDB taxonomy): domain Bacteria; phylum Bacillota; class Clostridia; order Christensenellales; family Aristaeellaceae; genus CAXXOK01. The sequence continues at coordinate 6,762 of JBDRTL010000371.1, read as the reverse complement.
ACGATACCTGGTATTCCGTTTCCTACAACGGATACACGGGGTATTCCATGTCGCGCTACCTGGTAGGCGTAACGCCGACGTGCACGCCGTGGCCGTATCCCACCGTTACGCCGTCCCCCTGGGGCGCGTTCCCCAATGAGATCTTCTTCGGCTTCCAGCCCGCGTATTACAAGGCGATGGTCAGGCCGAGCAACCCTGCCGGGTACGTGAATATGCGCTGGGCGCCATCCCTGCAGGCGGATATCAACTCCTGCTATTACGCCAACACGGTACTGACCGTGATGAGCCAGAATTCCCTCTGGTGCCAAGTGCTGGACGAAAGCGGCAAAATCATGGGCTTTATCATGCGGCAATTCCTCTACCCGTATTACGGCGACAGCTGACCACACTCTCCTCCCGCCTGTTTGCTGGCTCCGGAAAGGAAGGAAGCGTATGAAAAAGGCAATTGCTTTAGCCCTGGTCCTCGTATCAGTGTTCGCGCTCGCGGCCGCCCAAGCGCAGGAAGTGGAAATTCACAGGGAAGACGCCCTGTTTTACATCGTCGTCACCCTGCCAAACGGCGCGCGGGTGGCCCAGAGCCAGACCGACGGCCATAACTCCATGACGGATATCGAGTTTATCACCCCCGGCAAGCCCTCCGTCGTCATCACAACCGCCGCCGACGAGATGTATATCGGCCAGAGCCTTTCAGATCTGACGAAGGAGGAAGTGGAACTGATCATCAACGGGATCACGGTGGAGATGGCCCAGCCGGTGTCGGACATCCGCAAAACCGCGGACGGCTATGAGTACATCGTCGTCAACGAAAGCATGCAGGAAAACGACACCTGCGACACCGTGATGCTCGTCAACGGCTACTTCATCATGGTGCACGTGTTCTATGAGGACTTCTCCGAACTGACCCCGGAGGATCAGGAGATCGGCCCGTCCATCGTGGAAACCTTCCGCTTCGTGGGGAACACCAACACGTAATCCCGCGTTACCCGGACGATTGCCCGGATTTGCGCATATTTTGCTTGCATCGCCGGGAAGGTATGTGATACAATGACCGTTGTGATATTAACGGGCGGTCCGCTGCCCGGGCGAAATGCCCTTGGGTACGAACGTCTATGAGGGAAAGGAGGCACACGCATGAGCGATATGATTCGTTCCATTGAAAAATCGCAGCTTCGCAGCGATCGTCCCGCATTCAACATCGGCGACACCATCCGCGTTTGGGTAAAAGTCGTCGAGGGCGACCGCGAACGTTTGCAGGCGTTTGAAGGCACCGTGATAGCCAAGCGCAACGGCAGCATCCGCGAAACGTTCACCGTGCGCCGCTTAAGTTACGGGATCGGCGTTGAGCGTACGTTCCCGCTGCATTCGCCGCGCGTCGACCGCATCGAAGTCGTCCGCCACGGCAAGGTACGCAGAGCCAAGCTGTACTACCTGCGCGGTTTGCAGGGCAAGGCCGCAAAAATCAAAGAAGCCAGCCGTTCCTGACGGCATAAAGAACGTCCTTGGGGTTTTATCAACAAGCTGTCATCTTGATGCCAGACATGGTTTGTCAACGGTCTGAGAACGTCCCATGGGCGTTCTTTTTTTATTGCAATCTGAATAACCCACCGGAACGAAGCATTGGATGCCCCGCAGGCGGAGTGCGCTGTGCCGACAGGCAGCTTTCTTTCCGCGGCGTGCCGCGCCGCTGCGCCAATCAGGGCGTGGTGCGCATGCAGACCAACGGCCATGTATGGCACGCGGAACAGATGCCCTGGTCCCGGCCGCTGAACGCTCACCAAAGCGTATCGCTATGAATTTCCCCCGTTTTGTGGTATAATAATGTGTAAGAAACGTTGCGTTGGTCTCAGGTTGTGCGCCGCGCAAGCCCGCGCGGCCCGTTTCCGGGGTTCCGCCGTGTCTGCCCTTTCGGTAAATTGAGTCCGGAGGTTTTATTATGTTCACGCCGCGCCTGAAAACCGATCAAACCGACCTGCTCATGCAGGCGCTGCTCATGCTGAAAACGCCGGAAGAGGCGCACCGGTTTTGCGAGGACGTGATGACCATTAAAGAACTGGACAGCATCGCGCAGCGTTTGGAAGTTGCCGTGATGCTCAACCGCAGGGCGACCTATCAGGAGATTGCCGCAAAAACGGGCGCAAGCACCGCCACCATCAGCCGCGTCAACCGCGCGCTGCACTACGGCGCTGATGGCTACACTTTCGTGCTTGCGCAGCTGGACAAAGAAGTATAGAGGTTTATGATGAATTTGGATATGCTCAACCCACAGCAGCGCAAGGCCGCCGAAACGCTGGATGGTCCTGTGCTGATTTTAGCGGGCGCGGGCAGCGGCAAAACGCGCGCGCTCACCTATCGCGTCGCCAATCTGATAGATTCCGGCGTGGAGCCGTGGCGGATTCTGGCGATTACGTTCACCAACAAGGCCGCGCGGGAGATGCAGGAACGCATCGTGCAGCTCACCGGCGACAAGGCCGAGGATGTGTGGGTGAGCACTTTTCACGCGATGTGCGCCAAGATTCTCCGCCGTGACATCGAAAAGCTGAACTACAAGCGTTCCTTCTCCATCTACGATGAGGACGACCAGAAAAGCGTGCTCAAAAACGCGCTCAAAACGCTGGATATCGACGAAAAGGCGTTCACGATGCGCGAACTGAAGATCAAAATCAGCGACGCGAAAAACCGCCTGCTCACGCCGGACGAATGGTTCCGCGAGTCGGCCAAGGATTTCCGCAGCCAGCAGATTCACGATATCTTCTGCGAATACGAAAAGCGGCTGCGCGCCGCAAACGCGCTGGACTTTGACGATCTGCTCATGCGGACGCTGGAGCTGCTTACGGATCATCCCCCCGTGCTGCAGAGCTATCAGCAGCGGTTTTCCCACGTGCTGGTGGACGAGTATCAGGACACGAACTTCGCCCAGTACTCGCTGGTGAAGCTGTTAACGCAGAAAAGCCGCAACCTCTGCGTGGTCGGCGACGACGACCAATCCATCTACTCCTGGCGCGGCGCGGACGTGCGCAACATTCTGGAGTTTGAGAAGGACTACCCCGAGGCCACGGTGATCAAGCTGGAGCAAAACTACCGCAGCACCTCGAATATCCTCGACGCTGCCAATCAGGTGATCCAGAACAACCTGGAGCGAAAGAAAAAGACGCTGTGGACCGACGCGCCGGCCGGCGGGCTGATCAGCCTGTTCTGCGCGGGCGACGAGCGGGAGGAGGCCGCCTGGATCTGCGACCGCATCCAGCAATTGCAGCTGTCCGGTGAGAAGTACGACGATATCGCCGTGCTCTACCGCACCAACGCGCAGAGCCGCGTGCTTGAAGAGATGCTCATGCGCGCGGGAATCCCCTACCGCGTTTACGGCGGCCTGCGCTTTTATGACCGCAAGGAGATCAAGGACATCATCGCGTACCTGCGCTGTATCGTAAACCCAAGCGACGACATCAGCCTGCGCCGCATCATCAACCAGCCCAAGCGCTCCATCGGCGAGAGCACTATCCGCGAACTTCTGGATTTCGCGACGGCCAACGACGTGCCGCTGTACGCGGCCCTGATGGACGTGCCCGAAACCCTGTCGGCGCGGCCGCGCAAGTGCGTGCGCGAGTTCGGCGAGCTGATGAGCGAGCTTGTGGTGCTGCATGAAACCATGAGCCTTACGGAGTTTGTCACGCTGCTGATCCATAAAACGGAGCTGCGCGCGCAGTACGAAAAGGATTTGTCCGACGAGGCGAAGACAAGGCTTGAAAACATAGACGAGTTTCTGGGCGCGGTGCATGAGTTTGAGCAGCTGGCCGACGACCCGACGCTTGACAACTATCTGGAAAACGTCGCGCTGATCACAGACCTCGACCAGGCGGAGGCCGGCACGAAGCATATCACCCTGATGACGGTGCACTCGGCCAAGGGGCTTGAATTCCGCACGGTGTTTATCTCGGGGCTGGAAGAAGGCGTGTTCCCAAACGCCCGCAGCGTTCTGGAGGACGACCGGCTGGAGGAGGAGCGCAGGCTTTGCTACGTCGCCATCACACGCGCCAAGGAAAACCTCTACATCAGCTACGCCACGCAGCGGATGCTGTATAACCAGCTGAATATGAACGCCCTGAGCCGCTTTATCGACGAGATTCCCCGGCGCCTGATCGACGACGCGTGGATCTCCAAGCGCGAGCAGAATTTCCCCGAGGACGGCGTCAGGCCGCAGCAGGCGCACCGGCAGCCGGAGAAGAAGCCGCCGCACAAGCAGCTGAGTTTCGGCGTGCCCCAGATCGTCACGCGCGGCGCGGGAATCGGCGCGAAAAGCTCGGCGCTTGGCATCAAGGGCGTGAAGAAGGGTTTCACCCCTTCGGCCGCGGCGGGCGTGCCGCTGAGCGCGCTGGCATCGCTGTTTTCCATCGGCGACCGCGTGATGCACAAGAAGTTCGGCGAAGGCAACGTGATGGATATTCACGGCAAGGGCAACGACGCCCGCGTCGTGATCTCATTTGCGGCCTACGGCATCAAGGAATTCGCGCTGAACATCGCGCCGATCGTTAAAGTCAACGATTGATTCTACCTGCTGAAAAAGCCCAATCTGCGTTGTCGGCATCTCAGGCTTTTTGAGCAGGCAGCAGAACAGATAGGATGAATATTTTGGGGATGCTGAAAATGCGTCCTGTTTCAAATGGAGGTTTCATGAATACGTCAAGCCGCATGGATACCCTCATACGAAAACTCAACGACGCCAGCAAGGCCTACTACACCGACGGGCAGAGCGAGATGACCGACGCCGAGTGGGACCGCCTGTACGACGAGCTTTCACGGCTGGAAAAGGAAACGGGCGTACAGCGGGAAAACTCCCCCACGCGGCGCGTCGGCGCCGAGCCGCTGAAGGCCATCGCACCGCACCGGCACTTAACCCGGCTGTGGAGCATGGACAAAGTGCAGAGCAAGGACGACCTGCGCGCGTGGCTTTCGCGCTGCGAGAAGCTGCATGCGCAGTATCAGGAGCAGTATCCGTCGCTGCCGCCGCTTTCATACGGCGTGGAATACAAACTGGATGGCCTGACCATCAACCTGACGTATGAAAACGGAATGCTTGCGCAGGCCGCGACACGCGGCAACGGCAAGGTCGGCGAGGGCGTGCTGCCGCAGGTACGCACCATCCGCGCCGTGCCGCTGACCATCCCGTACCGGGGCCTGATCGAAGTGCAGGGCGAATGCATCATGCGCCTGAGCACGTTGAAAGCCTACAATCAAACCGCCGAAGAGCCGCTCAAAAACGCGCGCAACGCCGCGGCTGGCGCGATCCGAAACCTCGACCCGGCCGTGACCGCCGCGCGCAGGCTCGACGCGTTCTTCTACCAGGTCGGAACCATCGAAAACCCGCCCTATACCGATCACAGGGGCGTGATCGCTTTCCTGCGCGAAAACGGCTTCCCGACCGTTGCGCTGCAGGGCGCGTCTTCCGCCGGGGCTTTGGAAAAGGCCGTGGACGCGATGGAAGCAAAGCGCGAAACGCTTGATTTCCTGATCGACGGTGCGGTGATCAAGGTGATGGACCTGCGCACGCGGGAGCTGATGGGCAATACCGACAAGTTCCCCCGCTGGGCGGTGGCGTACAAGTTCGCCGCCGAGGAGGGCGTGGCGACGCTGCTTTCCGTTACCTGGCAGCTGGGGCGCACGGGCAAGCTGACGCCGCTGGCGCATCTCACGCCCACGGATATCGGCGGCGTCACTGTGCAAAACGCCACGCTCAACAACTACGGCGATATCCTGCGCAAGAAGCTCGCCGTCGGCTGCAGGGTGTGGATACACCGCAGCAACGACGTGATTCCCGAGGTGATGGGGCGCGTGGGCGAAGCGGACGCAGGCGAGCGGGAAATCCTGCCGCCCGCACACTGCCCCGCGTGCGGCACGAAGCTCATGGAGCGCGGCGCGCACCTGTTCTGCATGAACCGCAAGAGCTGCAAGCCGCAGGCCGTCGCCCGCATCGCGCATTTCGCCGGGCGCGACGCCATGGACATCGAAGGTTTTTCCGAAAAGACCGCCGAATTGCTTTACGACAAGCTGGAGGTTCGCTATCCGGCCGATCTCTACAGGCTGACAATTGACATGCTGGTTCCGACGGTGAAAGCGGATAGAATAGAAGGATTCAAACAAAAGCGCGCCGAAAATCTTATAAACGCATTGCAGGAGAGCAAGCGCTGCATGCTGGACGCGTTCCTGTTCGGGCTTGGCATCCCCAACGTCGGCCGGAAAACCGCGCGCGATCTGGCCGATACCTTCGGATCGCTTGACGCGCTTGCCGGCGCGGCCGAGGAACAGCTGCTCGCGATTCCCGAAGTCGGAGCCGTCGTCGCCGCGAGCATCACGGAGTTTTTCTCCTTTACCGAAAACCGCGAGATGATCCGCCGCCTGCTGGACGCCGGCGTATCCCCCGCGTACGAGCGCAGGACCGCGTCCGGCGCGCTGCTTCATCAAACGGTGGTCATCACCGGCACGCTGCCCACGCTCTCCCGGCAGGACGCCGAGGCGCTGGTCACCGCGCACGGCGGGCACGCCGCCTCCGCCGTCAGCAAAAAGACCGCTTTCGTGGTCGCGGGCGAAAAAGCGGGAAGCAAGCTGCAAACGGCGGAGCAGCTCGGCATCCCGGTGTTATCGGAAGCTGAGTTTTTAAAGAAAATCGGCGGTGCATAAAAATACAACAGGCGCTTGCCGCCTGTGTATATACGAATGCAGGAAAACCAGTTTACGCGTTGATGATGAGGAGGGTTCAGTATGGAATCA
>JBDRTL010000370.1:0-10239 GCA_043824045.1 Bacillota bacterium | reverse complement strand
TACTACGGCATGAACACCGAATACTACATGGATCTGCGTCCCTTTGTGGAAGCCGACGGCGTGGACCTGTCCACCGTGCTGGTCGACGGCATGATCAACGGCTATTACGATCCCGACGGCAAGCTGGAAGGCTTCCCGCTGCTGGCCAACTGTTTTTGCGTTCTCTACAACAAAGACATGTTTGATGCCGCGGGAGTCGCGTATCCCGAACCCGGCTGGACGCTGGAAGATCTGCTGGATTGGGGCAAGGCGTTCGTCGGCGGCGAAGGCGTCAATCAGACATATGCCATCTCCCGCCACTGGGTTACCAACAGCGTGATGGCGTACTCCGGCGGCAGCGGCCCGTACTCCGCGGATCTGTCCACCTCATACTTCGACAGCGCCGAGATGCTCAAGAGCCTCCAGTTGTATCAGCAGCTTGTGCAGGGCGGCTATATGCCCACTGATGCGGCGCAGCAGAGCGTGGACGCAGAATCCCTGTTCATTTCCGGACGCGCGGCTATGTATTTCGTAGGCGGCATGCACAGCCAGTCAACCATTGAAGACTCTGACGAAAGCGGCATTAATTACGGCATTGCCGTCATGCCCAGCGGCGTGTCCGACGGCAAGGAAATCAACATCCAGTTCGCCACCGGCTATGCCATCACAAAAACTGCCCAGAACCCCGAAGCGGCATGGCAGTTCCTCAAAGAAAGCGCCTATGCCAACGACGATATGTGCAAGGCAACCTGTACATCCGGCATGACCTCGTCCAAGAAGATCGCCGACGAGTACTTCGCCAACATGACCTACGGCGAAAAAGACTTCTCCAACAAGATCTTTGTGGATCACATGGGCGCCACGCATCTGTTCCCCTTCGGCGGCACGCTGGCCTCCGCGGGCGATATCTGGGCGACCATGGTCTCCGCCATCACCGACGACGCTCAGGATCCCGCCGCCACGCAGGCTGAATACGCGCCGCGCGTAGCTGAGGAATTCGCCTCCTACGACTTCAACACCGCGCAGGGCGCCAATTAATCCGACCAATCACAGACGCAAAGGGTGGCGCAGGCTGCCCTTTGCGTCTGCACATCAAACGAAACTGGAGTGAACCCTGTGGCAAAAACACGGAAATTATCTAGGAAGGAAAAGCGCGAAACCAGAAATTTCTATCTGTATATCATGCCGTGGCTGATCAGTTTTCTGGTACTCACGGTATATCCCATGTTTCGCTCGCTTACACTGTGTTTTACCGATTCTGATTTCAGCGGCCGTGGCCTGTTTGTGGGCTTTAAGAACTTCAACACCGCCTTTTTCACGGATCCGCTCTTTTTTAAGGTGTTTGAGAACACCCTGTGGTATGTGGTGCTGTTTGTGCCGGCCAGCTTGATTCTATCATTTTTCATCGGCTGGCTGTTAAGCCGCAATGTTCGGGCGCTTGGCTTCTTCCGCACGGTATTTTATCTGCCCTACATCACCACCGGCGTAGCGGTGATCATGCTGTGGGGCTGGATTTTTAACAGCGATTACGGGTTTATCAATTACTTGCTGTCCCTCGCAGGCATTCAAGGGCCGCGATGGCTCACCGATAAAAACATCGCCATGGTGTCCATCGTCATTATGAGCCTGTGGTCCATCGGCAACGGCATCTTGATCATGCTTGCAGGCATCCAGGATATCCCCGAGACCTATTACGAAAGCGCGCGCCTGGATGGCGCGTCCACGCTGCGGCAGGTGTTCAAAATCACCATTCCGCTTTGCACGCCGACGATTTTTTTCAACCTTGTGATCGGTACCATCATCGCGTTCCAGATCTTTAGCCAACCGTACATATTAACCAGGGGCGGGCCTGTGGATTCCACGCGCACAGTCGCAATGTACCTGTTTTCCAATGCCTTTGAGTATGGGAAGATGGGTTTCGCGGCCACCATCGCGTGGTGCCTGTTCATCGTCATCATGACCATTACGCTGATCCTTCAGGCGACGTCCAAAAAATGGGTTTTCTACGATAACTGAGAAAAGGAGGGCGGCGGCCCATGCAAAACGTCATGCGCTCGGCGAAGCGCAGCAAACAGCTCAGCCGGTTCGTCATTTACTTAATCCTGATTTCTGCCGCCTCAATATGTATCGTTCCGTTCATCTGGATGGTGCTTACGTCATTTAAGACCAATGCGGAAGCGCTACGCTTTCCGCCCACAATTTTCCCTGCCAAATGGATATTCACAAACTTTTCCAAGGGCCTGTCAAAGGCGGATTTCGGCCGGTTTACCCTCAACACGTTATATCTGGCCACAACTTGCACTGTGGGTACCGTGATTTCCGCCGCGCTGGTTGCGTACGGTTTTTCGCATTTCAAAGCCAGAGGATCAAAAATCTGGTTTACGCTCCTGATGTCCACATTGATGCTGCCCGCACAGGTAACGCTGGTGCCTCAGTACCTGATCTATTTCCGCATGGGGATGCTGGATACCTACTGGCCCATGATCATCCCCGCCTGGCTGGGCGGCGGCGCGTTCAACATTTTTTTATACCATCAGTTTTTCAAGTCGTTGCCTAAAGAATTGAATGAGGCTGCTGAAATCGACGGCGCAAACTCGTTTCAGACATTTACGCTCATCATGCTGCCGTCGGTGAACGCCGTGATGATTTGCGTGGGCGTTATGTCTCTGGTGTATAACTGGAACGATTTCCTCACGCCACTGATTTATCTCAACACCAGCCAGAAGTACACCCTTGCCATTGGCCTGCAGTTTTTAAACAGCGATCAGGGGACCTCCAAAATCGGCATGATGATGGCCGTGGCGCTGGTGACGATGATGCCGGTGCTTATATTGTTCTTCCTGATGCAGAAGTATTTCGTGCAGGGGATTAAAATCTCCGGCATTAAGGGCTGACCATTGAAGCCGCCTGAGCAAGGCGCGGATATGTTATAATGAAGTGGAAGCCGCATGCGCAACCCGGCGCATGAAACCTCACACAGCGGTTTGCGGAAAGGCTGGAACAGGCATTGAAAAAAACCCTTTGCGCACTGATGTTTACGGCGGCGTTTTTTCTCGCGCCGTTTTCGGCCTATGCCCAAAGCGCGGATCCGCTTTCAAGGTACGACCCCGAAATCACCGTGCATTTCGCCCGCTGCTACGATAATACGCTCAATGATAACTATTTCGCCCAAAACCCGGACAAATCCCTCACCGATAATCTATGGATGGACTTATACCGGGAAAAACTGGGCATTCATATCGTGTACGACTGGATCGTCAAAGACGGCAACGAATACGAACAGAAACTCAACCTTTCTATCGTTTCGGGCGATATTCCCGAATTTGTCAATGTATCCGCCCTGCAGATGCGCCAGTTGGCGGAGGCTGACTTGATACTGCCGCTGGACGACCTTTACGAAACATACGCCTCCGATTTTACCAAACAGGTTCTTATCAAGGGCGGCATGGAACCGTTCGAGACCGCTACCATCGACGGTAAGCTTTACGGGCTGCCCATGACGGCTACGGACAAGAACGTGGATTACCTCTGGATTCGCACCGATTGGCTGAACAAACTGGGCCTGGCTGTGCCCGCGACCGTGGATGAGCTGGTGGACGTTGCCCGCGCCTTTGCCGCTGCGGATTTTGACGGCAACGGCGAGGCTGATACGTACGGCCCCGTATTCACCTATACGTTCTGGGACGGTTTTGGAAGCCTGAAGGGTTTCTTTAACGCTTATGACGCATACCCCGGCATCTGGGTAGAGCAGGATGGAAAACTTATATACGGATCCCTGCTTCCCGGCTGCCGCGACGCGCTGGAAAAGCTGCACGAAATGTACGAGATAGGACTGATCGATCCCGAGTTCGGCGTGAAAGAAGCCAGAAAGGTGGCAGAACTCACCACAACGGGACACGCAGGCCTGGTGTACGGCGCCCAATGGAATTCCATCTGGCCCCTGCAGATCAATAAAAACGAGGATCCGGAGGCGCAGTGGCAGGCCGTGCCCATCGTTACGGGCACCGGTCACACCGCAAACGTTCAGTCCACCCTCACCACCGACGCGTGGACAGTGGTGCGCAAGGACGCCGCCAATCCGGAGGCGGTCATCAAAATGTACAACCTCTACATCGACACCAACTGGGGCCCCGACAATCAGAATGAAATATATTACGCGCCGATGGATTCCGAATCCATCTGGAAGCTTTCGCCGATCTATCCGGAAATGCCCAATAAAAACCTGGACGCATACCTCGCTCTGGAAGAAGCCCGCAATACCGGCGATACCTCGCTGATTCAGGGAGAGGCGCTGAGTATTTACAAAAAGCTTCAATTGTTCCAGTCCGATCCCGGGGGAGGATTTGCCCTTTGGGGCTGGGAGCGCATCTACGGCTCGCAGGGGGCGTATAAAATCTATAAGAAGTATCTGGATGAAGACCGGATTGTGTTTGCCCGCTACACCTCTGCGCCCACGGAAGCGATGAGCAATTACCTGAGCACGCTGGACGAGATTCAAAACGAACTGTTTACCCGGATTATACTCGGACAGACATCCATTGACGCGTTCGATCTGTTTGTCAGCGATTTTTACAAGCTTGGCGGCCAGCAGATCACCGACGAGGTGAATGCCTGGTACCTAAGCGAGAAGGGCTCCTGATGGCCGGAAAGGCAAGAGGCGAGGGCCGCATGGCGAAACATGCTTTTCAAATTCGAAAAAGCGTTTATTATCCCCTGCTGCTCAGCACGATAACGGTCGTAATGGTTTTCTACGCCGTAGGTATTTACCTGAACACGCTTGGCATCAATTATGTAAATCAGGATCTCCAGCGGTCCGTAGATGCGGAAGCAAGCTATATCGTGCAGAGTCTGGAACAGGAAATCAGCGCTCTGCTGACGACGGCGCAGGAGCTGGCGGGAGAACAGACTCTGCTGCGCTTTGTCATCTCCTACGACATTCTCACCGATTATCAGCGCACCGAGTCCATTCGGCAGATATCCAACGACTTGCTGCGCGTCAAGCGCTTCAGCCCGTTTATCAGCGAAGCGCTGGTGTATCTGCCCGGCATCGGGCGCACCATATCCTCCACCGACCCGATCTACAACACGCTGGACGAGGATGCCTTCGCCGCCCTGGAAACCGACCTGAATATGACGCTGCTGAAAATCGGGTTACACTACTACAGCGGTTATGCCTATCTGACGCTGCAAAAGTCCTTTTCCGGCAATGTCGCTTTCCTGATCGCCCTGCGCATCGCGCCGGACGACGCGCTAAACGGCATTCGCCTGATGCGCAGCGCCGAGGACGCGCAATTTGCCTTAACCGATACGGACGGCCGCCTGTTTGTCTCTACGGAAACGGCCTCCGCCCTCATGGACGCCGTACAAGACAGAAACGAGTTCCTTTACCAGGGGAACGAGCAATTCATTGCCTCGCAGCGGAGCATCCCGTCGCTGCACATGGAGCTTCATTATTTCAAGAGAGTCAGCCCCATGCTGGAACCGCTGACCCGCCACCGCACATGGATGTGGATATTGACGGGGTTAGCCGCTTTGCTGCTCACAATGTACCTTGCTTATTTCCGCACGGCTGTTTACCGCCCGATGAACGCCGTGTATCAGGCCATGGGGAGTGTGGAGAAGGTCACGGATTTCTCCATTCCCCAGCGGTACAACGAATTCAAAGTGATTGAAGAGCAGTTCCGCCGCATGTACGAACGCATCGAAAAACTGGTATCGGACGTGTATGAGGAGCGCTTCCGCGCGCAGAAAGCAGAATTGCTGCAGCTGCAAATGCAGATCAACCCGCATTTTTTCTATAACACGCTCTTTCTCATCTACCGCATGGCGCAGAAGGAAGGCGCGGATGAGATTGCCAAGCTGAGCTTTCACCTCAGCAACTTTTACCGCTACATCACCCGCTCCAACGAGGCGGAGGTGCTTCTGCGAGACGAAGTAGAGCACATTGACAACTATCTGGAAATCCAGCGCGCCCGCTTTTCCCCGCGCATCACCATTGCCGCCGACCCGCTGCCTCCGTCTATCGCACTCGAAAAGATTCCCGCCATTATCCTGCAGCCGTTGATTGAAAACGCCTTTGAGCACGGCGTGAGGGACGTGGCGGCTGGCGGGTATGTGAAAATCCATTATCAGGTAACCGATACGTGGTTCCGCGTAACCGTAGCGGACAATGGCGGCAACATGAACAAGCTGCAGGTAGCGCAGCTTCGGGAAAAGATTCGCAAGAACGAACTGCATGAGGGCAGTGCGCTTGTCAATCTCAACCGCAGGCTGGCGCTTCGCTACGGAGAGCGTTACGGGCTGACGCTGGAAAGCGTACATCATGGTTTGTGCGTATCCATTACGTTGCCCCGGAAGGAGGTAAACGGCAATGATGTCCCTGCTGATCGTTGACGACGAGGTCATCATCGCCGACGGTCTTGCCGAAATGCTCCAGGATACCCTTGTGGATCAGCTGGTCGTATACCGCCGTTACTCCGTCGCGGACGCCAAAGCGCTTTTGGAAAACGAACGCGTGGATATCATGCTGACAGACATCAATATGCCGGAGACATCGGGGCTGGAGTTGCATCGCTGGGCGGTGCAGCGCTGGCCGTTTATCAAAGTGATCTATCTGACTGGTTATTCCGACTTCCAGTACGCGCGCCAGGCAGTTAAACAGCAGGCATTCGATTATGTGCTCAAAAGTGACGGAGACGAGCGGATCGTTTCCACTGTGCGGCGCGCCATGAGCGCGCTTACGGAAGATGCCCGGCAATTTTTGCGAAATCCGCTGTTCGTTCAGGCCAGGCCGCTGTATACCCGCCAACTGATGGATCAACTGCTATATGACCCCCATCTGCGTATTCATCTGCTGGCTAAAAACCTGACGGCCTGGAAAATCCCTCTATCCGTGGAGCGGCCGGTGCTGTTGGCGCTGTGCATTTTCCGCCGCACCGGCGCGCCGCTGAACACGATAATGGATGCGATTGAAGCGCTTTCCGGGGAAAAGCTGCATCTGATCCTGACAGATATGAACAAACGCGAGATCGCAGTGCTGGCGCAGGAAAACGGAAATGAAGGCGCGAACGAAGAGTTCAATCGTTGTTTGCAGACGGCCCAGCGGCTGGCCGAGGAGCAGGGCGAAAGAATGACAGTCGCGATAATTGACCGGTCAATCGCCTGGGAAGAGCTGGCACAGGCGAATATGCGGATTTTAAAGCAGTTGAACGCCCTTTGCCCATCGCCCGGAGAGATGCTCGCTGTTTCGCTTTCCAACGCCGACGCCTCCTCCGCTGCCGCCGCCGCGCCGCGGCTGGGACACGCGGACATCCTGAAACATCTGCACGAACTAAACGAGTACCTGCTGACCGGCCAGCGCGACCTGTACCTGGAAAGCGAAGAATCCCTGTGGGCGCTGGTGCAGGGCGAACCCAATACGCAGCATGCCGAAGTTGTGTTCGATATCATGAAGATGATTCTTCATACCTGCGCCGAAAGCTTCTCTGAACAGGATCAGCTGAGAATGATCACGCTGCGGCAGAGCGAGAAGTGTTTGCAGGACTATCCGGACACATTGGCGGCGTTTGCGGATCTCAGAGAGCTCAGCGGTGTTTTGTTCGACATGCATGGAAAACGGACAGACCGGCGGCAGCAAGGTGTTGTGAACAAAGTGAACGGCTATATCCAGACGCACATGGGCGAGGATCTGTCCTTGACGCGGCTGGCGGAAGTGACGCATTTCCATCCGGTTTACCTCTCCCGTATCTACAAAGAGAGCTCCGGCGTGAGCCTGAGCGAGTACATCGCGGAACAGCGGCTGGAAGCGGCCAGCCAGATGCTCCGGGACACGAAGGTAAAAATCCAGAAAATCGCCGAGATAACCGGTTTTTCATCCCCCGGGTATTTCGCGCGCTTTTTCCGCAAACGCAAGGGGATCTCCCCGCAGGAATACCGCGACAAGCTGTGAGGCAAACAAGAATACCCGGCAGGCCGCGGGCACGCCGGGTATTTTCGGATCATCGCCGGTTCCGGAACGGGCATAAAGGCATATGCGGATATTCAGCAAACGGCAGATCCGAATGCCAATGACAGGAAACGGCAATTCCGGCCCAGGGGATACGTCAAAAAACGCCTATTGCCCAGAGCGGGAAAACGCGGCGGAAAACCGAAGTATTCCTCATCAGCCAGAGTGCCGCCCCGCGAGGCGCCTTCGCATATCCGGGAGGTAACCGTATGGAACCGATTTTGAAAACATTGGAGCGCGCCGGAGGGCGCAGCCTGTATATTTGCTTTCCGCCGGGCCCCGCCCGCTCCATGAAGCGCACAAGCGCGTTGATCGTGCTACGAGACCATGGCGGCGTGGAATCGATCAAAGACTTGCTGGGCGCGGGCGGTACGGCACGGCTTTGCGAGGAGTGGCAGGTGATCCTTGCCTTTCCCAATCCAATCGGCGGACGGTGGAACTGGACGCTTACTCCCTCTCTGCCCGACGATATCGCCTTCCTGGAACACATCCAAAATGAGCTCGATTCGCCTGCGGAAAGCGTTCCATTTTCCATGGCGCTCGCCGCGTCCTCCAACCCGCTTAAAGGCGAGCGGTTTTATAAACTTTGGCATCCCATGGCCGATGTGCGCTATATCGCCGGCATGGGCACGGGGGCTTCCATGGCCTGCGCTTTGGCAGCGCTGCGGCCCCGGCTGACGGCGGCGGTCTTTGCGGAGAACGGAACGCTGTCCCCCGCCGCACGGGCAGCGGCCACGGGTGCGCCCGTGCCCGCATTCCTGCTCAACTGCCCGCAGGAAACGGCAGAGTATTTCCTGCGCGCCAACGGGGCCACAAAGCAAATCGGCGCAAACGAATACTGTAATCCACTCAATCCGTGCCAGCGCGTGTTCCTTGCGGACACAGAAATGAATACGCCGCTGCCTGTCGCATACGACGCGCTCATGCGCCATGTGCGACAGGTGAACACGTCCGTCCACGGAGACGCGGAACCCAGGCTCCTGCCGGGTGCGGACGACGGCTTCACGCCGTACGCGGACGACGACAGCCTGGCCGACGGTCTCAGGCACACATGGCTGGTGCATGTGCCCAAAAGCGTGCGGGAGCATCCGGATGTGCGCGTGCCGCTGATGGTGTTCTTCCACGGCGCCAGCGACAACCCGCTGGAAGCTGCCGACATGACAAAATTCCATATGCTGGGCGAACGGGATGGATTTGTAACGGTTTACCCCTGGAGCGCCAACCGCATGACCTGGAACAGCAATATGGTGCCGGACGAACCCGATGACGACGCTTACGCCGTCGCGCTCATCCGCGATATGATCCATCGCTACCCGATCGATTCTGAGCGCGTGTACCTGTCCGGTTTTTCCAACGGCGCGGCACAGGCGCACGCGGTCGCGATGTGCCATCCCGATCTCATCGCCGCGATCTGCCCCATCGACGCCAACTGGCCCGGCACCCGCATGGGAGTAACGGATATAACCTGGAGGGACGTCGCCCCCATGCGCATCGGCATGGAAAAGAAGCAGGAGTTCGATTACCGCATGCCCGTATGGTATACCTATGGCGGGCGGGAGATTTCCTACCCCGTTTACAACGGCTCCACCCAGCAAAAACAATATGATTTCTGGAAGATGTACAACAACATCCCCATCAAGCCCACACCGCCCAAGGAAAACCCGCACCCCTGCGGCTGCGGAGCGCCGGGCGACATCTATGAACGCCTCACCCCATCCGCCGCGCATCCGGAACACGCATATGATGTGCACCGCTTCCTGTCGGCCGATGCAGACCGCCCAAACCTGAATAATTATGTGGTGATGCCCGGCAAAGGACACGAAATTGCGCCGACGGATGCCGAACTCGGCTGGCGGTATGTACGCCAATTCCGCCGCAGGGCGGACGGGAGCCTCGACCGGGCGTAACGGCTTAACGCTGCGCAAACCGAAGCCGCACGCCGTTTTTACGCGTCGGATAGGCGAAAATCCGCGTCATCCGGTGTATTTTTAACCATCCCGTACAGGTATATTTCAACTGTACGCAAAATACGCGTACCGGATAACAAATCAAAGCGATTGACCCTTTGCATTTGCGTTCTTATAGTAAAAGTAATCAAAACTTGCGAAAGCGGCCGCCCGGAAGGGCTGCCATTTTGATACGAAACAACGGGAAACGCGAAGGGAGTGACTCGCTTCTATGTCCAATGTGCTGATGCACGTCAATTTCCGCTCGAAAATCCTATGGCTGTGGACCGCCGTCAACATGATCCTGCC
>JBDRTL010000369.1:0-7123 GCA_043824045.1 Bacillota bacterium | reverse complement strand
CGCACAACATGTGAAAGGGGTTTTAGAATATGTACTATCAGGAGAAGAGAACCATCGTCGGCATCGCGGAAGGGATTGCCTTGCTGGCGGCCTACTGCATCTATGTGACCGGCAAACTGAACGCGGGCGCCGCATCGCTTGATGACCTCAAGTTTTTTGCCGTCGCCATGCTCACGTTCATCGGCATCGGCATCGTGCTGGCCATCGTCATTCAGATTGTGTTCCACATTCTGTTTTCCGTGTCCATCGCCGCGCTCGAGCGGAACAACGACGAAAAGCAGATGGAAACCGCCATCAACGCCGCCATGGTGGAAGACGAGCGGGACAAGATCATCGATCTGAAATCCACACGCATCCCGTTCATCGTGTCGATGGTCGGTTTCATCGCGGGCCTCGTGCTCGTTGCGCTGGAGTATCCCGCCGCGGTCATGCTGAACATCCTGTTCATCGCGGCCAGCCTGGGATCGATCGGCGAAGGCGTCGCAAAGCTGATCTACTACAAGGCAGGCGTTCGCAATGGCTGAGAAATTGACCATTACCAACAGCATCCGAAAGCTGCGCTTCTTCGCCGGTGAAATGACGCAGCAGCAGCTTGCCGAAAAGGCGGGCGTATCGCGCCAGACCGTCATCGCCATCGAAGCGGGCAAATACTCTCCGTCGCTGGATTTGGCGTTTCGCATCGCCGGCGCGTTCAACGTGGAAATCGCAGAGGTGTTCGCCTGCCGGAGCGCGTGCGCAGCCGGCGCGGACGCCGTAAAACCCGAAACTCTGTAAAAATGTGTTGAAGCCAAAACAGATTGCCGCGAAACGGCCGATAAACGGACACTTTGCCGCGAACTGTTGCTTGCCGCCCGTAATTATCCTTTTTATACTGGAATCACTGAATGACGATAAGGGTGGATACGATGAAACGCAATCGAAGCTCCGCAGCAGCACTCCTCTTGCTCATGTTCCTCCCGTTTGCTGTACCGGCAGTTTTCGCCACCGGCGAAGACGTAACCGGTCTGTGGCAGTACCGGGAGATCGTCACGGAAGAAACCCGCCCGGATAAAATACCGGGCGGGGAGGAAGACCGGGGCGTGCTGCTGTCCGATTTGGACGCCATGCCCCTGGACCTTCTGGGGAAGGTATTTGGAAAGCTCGCCTACACGCTCGAATTCACCGGGGACTTTCGGTTTGAGATCGCAATCGCGGTACTGGGCATGCGCTTTGCCGCGCAGGGGGAGTGGGGCGTACAGGACGGTGGGATGACCCTGCTCTACGATGAAATCACCGGGTTTGAAACGCTGTGGTGGCTCGGCGGGTTTGACCATCTCACCCATTGCGACGCGGAACACACGATGACGGAGACGGTCGCCTATACGATTTCAGATGATACGCTCACCTTCGTTTCGCAGGGCGCGAAGTTGGTATTTACGAAATCGAACATGGAATAATGGAGAGAACCCCAATGAAAACATTGATTATCGTCAGTTCCTATCACCATCACAATACGCTGAAGGTTGCGCGGGCGATGGCGGGCGCGCTGCGGGCGGAGGTCGTATCGCCGGATCAGGTCAATCCCGATACGCTTCTTGCATACGATCTCGTCGGCTTCGGCTCGGGCATCTACGACGCGATGCACCACCGGATGCTGCTCAAGCTGGCCGACAGCCTCCCGACAGCGGAAGGCAGGAAGGCGTTTTTGTTCTCCACCGACGGCACGCCGCGCATGCGCATGATTAAGCGCGAGGCATACAAGCGGAAGATGGCTGCGGATCACCTGCAGCTGCGCCGGAAGCTGGAAGCCAAAGGCTATCGGGTCGTCGGCGATTTCAACTGCGCGGGCTTCAACACCAACGTTTTCCTCAAATTCTTCGGCGGCGTCAATAAAGGCAGGCCGAGCGCGGACGATCTGGCGCTTGCCGCAAATTTCGCGGGAAGTTTATCCGCTATCTGAAATAAAAGGCATACCGCTCACCGCCACGGCACGGGAAGGACGCCCCACTCCCTGGCGTCTGCCATATCCACCCAGCCGTAATATTCTTCACCCGCGTCCAATAGCGGGCCGTCTTCTTCCCAACTGCTATATCCGTAATTGACCGCTTCATTAAAATCGGTTTGGCCGATCAAAGTGGTTTCGACGAAGTAATACTCGGCGTTGACCGAATCGGTGCGCACGGCCAGGTAGGCGTGCCCAGGCACCAGCACGATGGCGCACTCCATATCCATCGCCTCGACGGCGGACGCGAACAGAAACACCAGCTCGATGCAGTTGCCGCCCTCCTGTTCCAGCACCTCAAAGGGCATCCGCATGCGCTGGGAGGATTCGGGCGTGAAGGAAACCCAGGTGCTGATGTAGGTCAGGTCGTAGTCCTCCTCGGCCCTCCACACGGCCTCCAGCCGTTCCCAAACCGTGCCGCTTTCATCGTTCTCTCCGTCGCCGTAGCCGGACCATATCATTCCGCTGCCGGTATAATCGGCGGCGCAGCGCAATAGCTCCTCCACGGCGGGATCGTTGGGCGTTACATAGGCCGCGAGCAGATTGCGGTTCTCCTGCACGGTGCAGCCGTCCACCCAGGTGTAATCCCGGCGCGAGTACAGCAGAATTTCTGTGCTCTCGGCCAGTAAAAGTTCGTCTTCCCCGTCCGTAAGCAGAGTAACGCGGATCACGAAATTCGCGTACCGCTGGGAATTCAGCTTCTCCATCGATTCGGGAATCAGGCGCGGGTTCTGCCGCAATTCCACGGTTTCTCCGGCGGGCACTTCCACGGTATCGGAGGAAACCGAACTGTACCCGTCGATTTCCGTTTCCACCAGAAACCACGCGGTTTCATCGCTGCGGTTTAGCAGGTTCACTTCCACAAAATCATCCAGCACGTTCCCGTACAGGTGATAATACGAGGTGATCAGCTCGCTGGTATACACATAATCGATTTGATAGGGCGCTTCTTCCGGCAGCGCCGTTTGCGGCGCCGTCAGGAGCAGCAGTATAGCCGCCGCCAGGATCGCAATCTTTCTGTTGTGCCTCATGATAAGAACCCTTTCCATCCGTGTTTGGTTGTAAAAACGGAAACAGTATCTGGGGATCGGTGATTTACCTGTATTATACTCTGTTTTCCATACGCTGACAACGGAATGCGGCAGGGAAACACCGGTTTTGAAGCGTACAGGTCGCCCAAAAAGAGGTTTCCGGTTTGGAAACGGGAAAAACGCGGTATAATAGTTTTATGCGGCCGGGCGATAATGCCGCAGCGCGAATGCCCGGCGGCGGAAAGGGGAGTGACAGCATGTTCCAGCACATGTGCAATCCGGATAAGACCTTCTGCAACCTCTACAACGGCAAATGGGTGGAGGCTTCCTTAAGCAAATATCTGGAGATATACTCTCCGGTGGACGGCTCTCTGGTCGGGCGCGTGCCCGCCATGAGCCGCGAGGATGTGGACAGGGCGATTGCCAACTCCAAGGATGGCCTGCCGGTCTGGGCGCAAACGCCCATCTATGAGCGCGCGAGCGTGTTCTACCGGACGGCGGACCTGCTGGAGGCGCACGCGGACGAGATCGCGGACGTGCTCACGATGGAGATCGCCAAGGATAAGCGCTCCTCGCTGTTTGAGGTGCAGCGCACCGCCGATTTCCTGCGCTATACCGCGGACGCGGGCAAGAGCATGGCGGGCGAGGCGATCGGCGGTGATAATTTCCCTGGCGGCAGCAGGAACAAGGTGTCGTACGTCAGCCGCGTGCCGCTGGGCACGGTGCTGGCGATCTCACCGTTCAACTATCCGATCAACCTGTCGGCGTCCAAGCTGGCCCCCGCGCTGATCGGCGGCAACGCGGTGCTGTTAAAGCCTGCCAGCCAGGGCGCGATCAGCGCGCTCTACCTGGCCGACGTATTTCAGGAGGCGGGGCTGCCTCCCGGCGTGCTGAACACGATCACCGGGCGCGGCGGCGAGATCGGCGATTACATCGTTACGCATCCGGGGATCAACTTTATCAACTTCACCGGCAGCACGGCGGTGGGCAGGCATATCGCCAAAGTAGCAGGCATGGTTCCCCTCATGCTGGAGCTTGGCGGCAAGGACGCGGCCATCGTTTTACCGGATGCGGATCTGGATTTCGCGGCGCAGAGCATCGTTTCCGGCGCGTATTCCTACGCGGGGCAGCGGTGCACCGCCGTCAAGCGTATCCTGGCGGAGAATGAAGTGGCCGACAAGTTGATTCCAAAGCTTCTCAGCCTGATTGACCAGCTGAAGGTCGGCGATCCGCGCGAGAACGCGACCATCGTGCCGCTGATCAACACCCACGCGGCCGATTACGTGATGGAACTGCTGGAGGACGCCGTCCAAAAAGGCGCGAAGGTGCTGACAGGCGGCCATCGCACGGGCAACCTGATCGAGCCGGCGCTGGTGGACAACGTGACCACCGGTATGCGCCTTGCATGGGAGGAACCGTTCGGCCCCGTGCTGCCGATCGTGCGTGTGATGGACATTCACGAGGCCATCGACATCGCCAACAAATCGGAATACGGGCTCCAGTCCTCGGTTTTCACCAAAAACATCCACGACGCGTTTTACATCGCCAACCGCCTGGAGGTCGGCACCGTGCAGATCAACGGCAAAACAGAGCGCGGACCCGATCATTTCCCGTTCCTGGGTGTGAAAGCGTCCGGCATGGGCACGCAGGGCGTAAAATACGCGATCGAGGCCATGACCCGCCCCAAAGCCATCGTGTTCAATCTGGCGGAGGGTGAAAAATAAGGGCGGCAGTATCCCGCCGTGCCCGCTGCTTGCATTGGCAATAAAAACGGTTCCGGCTTACAGCCGGAACCGTCAGACCGTCAAAGAACCCGTATTTCAGAGAAGGAATGCGGGTTCTTTGCAATGAAAGCGAAAGAAATGAGAACATAAAAAAGCCCGCAAACGTGAAGAATAGTATGGAAACGAGGGATAATCCCTCCACATTGCCAGCTTTTTGAGATTCATGGCGGCAAACTTAAGCTTGACCCACTTCGTCACCTGGTCAAGCCCACGGTAATAGGTGTAGCGCATGGCGTGCTTCTCTTTCGCATCGGCGAACACCCGCTCAATAGTCTCGCTTCGCAGCGGATACAGCGCCTTGCCCATGTCGGAATGCCGCACATCCTCGCTGCGGTCAATGTAATCCTCCCAAAGGTGGCGCTGTACTGTCTTTTGCGCCGCTTTGTTTCGGGTGCATTGAACTCTGACGGGGCATGCTTTACAGTCGCGTGGATTGCTCTTGTATTCCCGCCGCCCTTCACGGTTGGTCGTGGCGTAGGTCAGCACCCGGTTTTGTGGACAGAGCACGCAATCGTAGTATTCGTCATAAACATAATCATAGCTGGGGAAGTATCCCGGCGGTGTCATGGGACGTTTGTAGGGCAGTACCGGCTTACGGCCGTCATCCAGTATCTGCTTGCATATCCATGGCGTTTTGTATCCGGCATCCGCGACGATGGCCTCGACCTGTGGAAAACGTTGCGTGGTTGTTCGGTACAGCGTATCGAAAACGGTGCTGTCGTGCAGGTTTCCGGCGGCGACTTCCACGCCGAGGATGAAGTTATGCTTTTCGCACGCGGTATGCACGCCGTAGGCGAAACACTTTTTGTGCTCTCCTTTGTGGAAAAGTCCGCTCTCAGGGTCGGTTTTAGATACTGTCACTTCGCGCGTTTGAGGCGGGATGTTGTCCGGCGGGTCTTCAAACGGCTTCCTGCCATGCTCCTCCCGATCCTGATTGATCTCTTCCCGAAGCTGGGCCTCGTATTGTCTGGCCGCCTGCGGGATCGCCTGCATGATTTTCTTTTGCAGGTTGGCGTTCGCTTTCACGTGTGTCGCGTCGATAAACACCGCCTCCGGCGAAAGGCAGCCGCGCTGCTGCGCGGCTGTCAGTATCCATTGGAATACCTGCTCCACGATGTCGCTGCCGAAGCGCTGTTTGAACGCATAGCTGACGGTGGCGAAATGCGGGATCGGCTCGCTCATGGTATACCCCAGAAACCAGCGATAACCAATATTCAACTCGATTTCCTTGACCGTCTGCCGTAGCGAGCGAATGCCAAACAGATGTTGAATCAGCACGATTTTAAACAGAACAACAGGGTCGACGCTTGGCCGACCGTTATCTGGGCTGTACAGATCTTCCACCAGTTTATAGATGCGCTTGAAGTCTACCGCTTTGTCGATCTTTCGCAGCAGGTGGTCTTTGGGTACCATCATATCCGTGCATATCATTTCTACCGTTTGCCGCTGTTCTTCTTCCCGTCTCAGCATCTTCATCACCTGTGCTTATTATACCAAAAAAACCCCGCTCGTGGGGCTTTTTTGACAGGCTGAAACCCTTGTTTCACAAGGGTTCATAATAATTTTGTAGGTATAACAACACCCTCGCATCGTATCAATGCAAGGGTGTTGTTATGGCACGAAACAAGAAATTGATACAAAATGCAACAACTTACCATCTCACGTTTGCGGGGTTCGGTGTCCGTTTGCTGAGTGCAACCATTATACCAAATATTGATAGGTATATGAATACATTTTACTTTGTGAGCAAATGGGCTTTTGGATGGTCTTGTAATTTGTTACAATATTATATAATATTATGACTAATCATCATATAGTTATTTACTAATTATGATATATATGTTATAATAGTTAGACATTTTATGTAAACCTAGGCGGTGATACTTTGATTGATCAGCTAAAAACCATACTTGGTGATGGATACCTTTCTATGCTAATTTATGGGATCATCTTTTTGATTATACTTATCGGCTTTGCCAAGTGCGTATTGCCGGTTTTTCTGACCCGCTGTGTATTGAACCGTGCTGTAGCTCGACTCGTGAAAAGCACAAAACGGAAGTACGAAAAAGGTGTCTGGCGCGACTCGCGGTTTCTGGGACGTCGTCTCAAGGAAGACTGGGAACGGTTTTTACTGAACGCTAATCAGCTGGATGAATGTGGTATTCCCTGTGATATGAACAAGTATATCAACGTGGAAACAGCGATCAGCGTTCCGGGACATACGCAGTTGGCTGAACTGATCCCGACATTCCTGACATCCATAGGGATCTTAGGCACCTTTATGGGAATAGTTCAGGGATTGACGGGCGTTGATTTTTCTGGTGCGA
>JBDRTL010000368.1:0-2199 GCA_043824045.1 Bacillota bacterium | reverse complement strand
CCCTTTTTGGCGGGGAACACGCGCAAACCACGGTTGCGCAACTCCGCGATGGAGCGCGGTTCCGCGCTGTCGCAGGTGATCATGTCCTCGCGGGCACGCGCCTTTACCTCTTTGGCCAGTTTGTCTGATAACATGCGCAGGCCGACGTACTCATCCACGACGTACAAAATGCGCCGCCGCCCGTCGTAGGCGCAGCGCACAAACGCGTCCGGATCGGACGCAAACCCGAAATCGAGCCCGCAGTAGGTGCGCAGGCCCTCCCACTGTTTGGGGCACAGGCGCTGCAGCGCGACGTTTTCAAACACCTGCGCGCCCGTTCCCGTGACCTCGCCCAGGTACATGTGGCGGTACTCGCGCGGGTTGCTGAGTTTCAGCGCTTCTGCCTCCAGCAAAAACGCATCCCCAAGCCACGCTTTGGGGATATCGCGGTAATCGCTGTGATGGAATCTTCGGCCTTTTCGGGCGTTTCGCGCTTCCGCGTTCACCCAGTGCGACGCCGACATCGGCGGATTGTAGCTGTAGAAGGCGATGGTCTTTTCCTGCGTGCCGCGCAGGATGCTGGCCTTGATGGTGCGGATGTCCCGCATGCCGGAAAACTCCGTGAGCTCCTCAAACCACAGGTACTTGAAGTATCCTTTCTGCAGCTTCACGCCCTTGGATTTCTCCGGCTTGTCCGAGCCGCGGAATAATATGCGCTGCCCTGTGGGGATGTACTCGATCTCCAGCGGCGAAAGCTTCAGCCGGAACCAGTCCGAAACCCCCAGCAGATCGATTGCCCAGGCAAGCTGCGCGTACACCGATTCCCGCAGCGTGTCCGCCACCTTGCGGTACACGATGGCGTTCGCGCCGGGTTCGTCCATCAGCCCGCAGAGGATGTAAAGCGATGCGAAGCTGGACTTGCCCGAGCCGCGCCCGCCGTAGAGCCAAAGCTCGTCACAGCTCCCCGCGCGCGCCGTACGCCACAGGTCGAAGTAGCTTGGCGCGATTAGCGTAGAAAGCCGGACGTCCGTCATATCAGTCATCCTTCTGCGGCGTCCCGGGAATGTCGTCGATGATGCGGGGCACATCCGCCTTGGGCACGCCGCTGTCCAGCGCGCCGTAGCGCTTGGCCAAAAGCTCGGCGGCGCGCAGCCTGTCGCGCGGGGTAATCCGCTCGTCCTCGCCGTCGTCGCCGCGCAGCACCGAGGTCAGGCACTCCAGCACCTCGTCCTCGCCCGCGATGTGCGCGCTTGATTTGGGTTTCTTCCTGCCTGCGGTCATCGCACCCCTCCTCATGCGTGTTCATAGTACGAGTATAGGGGCAGGCAAAGTGCAATGGCGTGCAGGATTGTGAGAACCGTTATTTACAATCCATTTAAGTGATGCCCTTGCCATCGCGAATAGGGAGGGCACAGCCCGACTAGCGTCGGAGATTTGCGAAAGGGAAGCCGGGAAGCCGGCTAGCCACCGAGGTTTCGAGGAAGCCGAATGGCGTAGCTGCGATAAGACAATGGAGTGGGGCAGTCGTATCAAGCAAATGAAGCGCGTAGCCTCGTGCAAGCAAAGCGCCGTGCGAGGCCGCAAAAAGGCGACAATGAAAACGAGGGTTTTCAACGAGCTGAAGGACTGTTTATTTACAATCCATTCACACATCGTTCACATTTTGTGCAATACTTAGCCACTTTCGTACGTCATAATTTAAGTGAGGTGAATACGATGGCAAAAATACTCATCTATGGCAAGGAAAAAAACGTAACCGATAAGCTTTACCGCATTCTTTTAAAAAACGGCCATGAGGTGCTGCGCCTCAAACCTTCCGACGGTGTCCCCAGGCAGCAGGAGCAGGACACGCTGGTTGTGATGGATGCGCGCCTGAAATGGCCGGAATGCCGCGCGCTGTTTCAAAAGATTCAGGGGCTTTCCTACCCCGTCATGTTCTTAACCGCCGACCAGGATACCGTGTCGCACCTGCGCGCGCTGTACCGCGGGCGCTCGGACGTGCTTGTGCTTCCGTTCTCGCCCAAAGCCGCGCTGCAGGCCGTGGACAGCCTTTTAAAGCAAAACCAGCCGCTCTCCCCGCTGACCGTGGACGAGGAAAGCCGCGTGGCGGTGTTTGGCGGCGAGCGCGTGGAGCTGACCGCGCAGGAGCTGGCGCTGCTTTTGACTTTGATGGAAAACCCCGATTTGCCCGTAAGCCGCGAGCACCTGCTGCGCAAGGCG
>JBDRTL010000367.1:0-2044 GCA_043824045.1 Bacillota bacterium | reverse complement strand
CTTGCTGGTGACGATCGTATTGTATCCGACCTTCTGCACGCGCCCGTCGTACTCTTTGGCGGTCTTTTCCACGTCCAGCACAAACTGCAGCTTCGCGTCGGGCTCGCCGACCGAATCCTCGAGCTTCAGCTTTATGTTTTTCTCCTTGCCGTCGTAGATGAACTGCTCGGACGTATCCTCGCAGAGCACGGCGGAATCCTTTGCGTTGTGTATCAGCCACCGGACGGCGTCCTCGTCAAACGCCTCGGTGGACGCGTAGCCGATCTTTCCGCCGACCTTCACCCGAAAGGAAAGCCCCTTGGTGAGATTGGCGGAATACTGCGTAATCTCCTGGTTGGTCGCCATCGCCCGAAAGCTTTCGTCCTCGATCACATAGGCTTCCGCCGCTTCCAGCCCTGCCTTGTCCGCTTCTGCGAACAGGGTATCTAAAAATGCATTCAATTCCATACCGTTCACTCCTTCGCTCTGCCGCCGACCGTCATCTGCGTCACGCGGATCATCGGCTGTCCGACGTTGGTGGGCACGCTGCCAGAGATGCTGCCGCACATGCCCTGGTCCATCGTCATGGTTTTGCCGACGCGGTCGATCTTTAAAAGCACGTCCGCGCCCTTGCCGATTAAAGACGCGCCGCGCACAGGCGACGCAATCCTGCCGTCCTTCACCAGATAGCCTTCCGACACGGCGAAGTTGAACTCGCCTGTCGCCGGATTGACCGATCCGCCGCCCATCTTTTTGGCGTACAGGCCGTCGCCCATGGTCCTGATCATAGCTTCCTCATCGTCCTGCCCGGGCGCGATGTAGGTGTTGCGCATGCGGGACGTGGGCGCAAAGGTATAGTTCTGGCGGCGGCCGCTGCCCGTGGGCGGCATGCCCATGCGCTTGCCGTTTAATCTATCAATCATATAGTTTTTCAGCACGCCGTTTTCGATCAGTACGAGACGTGTTGTTTGCGTGCCCTCGTCGTCGACGCGGGTGGAGCCCCACTCGCCCTTCATGGTGCCGTCGTCGATGGCGGTAACGCAGTCGGCGGCGATCTTTTGCTTAAGCTTTCCGGTGAATACGCTTAAGCTAAACGCCACGCTGGTCGCCTCCAGGCTGTGGCCGCAGGCTTCGTGGAAGATCACGCCGCCGAACCCGCCGTCGATCACCACAGGCATCACGCCCGCGGGGCATTCCGGCGCGTGAAGCATCAGGTTCGCGGTGGTTGCGGCCTTTTTTCCCGCCGCTTCGGGGTTTACGCGCCGGTCGAACAGCTCAAAGCCCATCGACGCGCCGGGGCCTTCCATCGCCTGCTGTTTTTCCTTGCCGTTATCGGCGGTCGCATAGCAGGCCAAGCGGGTGCGGGTGCGCGAGTCCTCGACATACAAGCCTTCTGAGTTGCAGATGATCACGTCCTGCTCCACGTCCAGATATACGCAGCTGACCTGCTTGATATCCGCGCTCACCGCGCGGGCGGCTACATCGGCGGCGCGAAGGATATCAAGCTTCTTCTTGTTTTCCACGCCCGAAGGCGCCATCAGGATGCGGTCGGGCGCGGGAAGCGTGGGCGTATAGAGCTTGGGGATCGTCAGCACCGTTTGTTTCTGGCTGCGCACCGCCGAGGCCACCTGCGCCGCACAGCGCAAGAGCCCTGCCTTATCCGTTTCGTTGGTATAGGCGTACACGGCGTTCAGCCCCACGAACACGCGGATGCCCGCGCCGTGCAGGCGGCTGAAGTTGATGCTCTCGGCTTCGCTGTTTAAAAGCTGCATTCTTGCGGAGCGGGTATCCTCCAGGAATACCTCCGCAAAGTCGCCGCCGCAGGCAAGCGCCGCGCCGAGCACCTCCTGAGTATAGTCTTTCATCGTTCGTTTCCTCCCTGGCGATTGGTTTATTCAGCGATAGTATAACACGATTCCCAATCCCTTGGAAATCCAACCCACTCCTTATTTCTGTGTGAATTGGTATGCTGTTGACCAACCTATACATCGTGTACAAATGCATATAATAAACTTTGGCTATTTACACCATTTGCATTTCGGCGCTCAGCCGGTATAATAGACCT
>JBDRTL010000366.1:0-6205 GCA_043824045.1 Bacillota bacterium | reverse complement strand
GTCACCATATCCCTCCGCTGTATCGATGAAAGTCATTCCCAGTTCAATTCCCTGCTTTATTGCGTTTATTTGATTGTCATCCTGCCGTACTCCTCGCCCATCAGCACGTGCTGGTAGCCTCCCGCGCCGTCCGGCGGGGCGGTCAGCGTAAATTCGACCTGCTTTTGGAACAGCATCACGATGTCCGAGCCGCCAAACAGGAACGTGCCCAACATATCGCCCTTTTTCACCGTCGCGCCCACCTGCACGCTTTGCTCAAAGTTCACGGAGGAAACCTGCGACATGCCGATGGGCATCACCGCCACCAGCCCGAACTCCTCCGTATCCATGATCACGCAGCCGCGCGTTTCGATGGTCTGCCAGCCGGGCGTGGTATCCTTAAGCACGTATTTGCCGATGGAGGGATCCCATAGGGTGATGCCGCCGGCCGCGTCGTCGGCGGGAATCAGGGAGACTTCCAGAATGGTGCCGCCCACGGGGAAGTGGTAGCGGTGGTAGTCGTTCACATCCAGAAAGGTGTGCGTCAGCGTGCCGCTCGCAAACGCATACTGATAAGCGCTGTCCGGCCCCAGAAGGTTCGGGATGGAATTGAAGTAGCTGGATTTGAGCAGCACGCCGTCCTTTTGCACGATGTTGGAGTTCTCGTCGATCGCCCATACGCCCTGGGGCTTGGAGTCCGCGGGGGCGGCCACCACGGAGGCGTCGTCCGGAGAGGCGATGGGCCGCACGTCGGGCGATACAAGATAGCGGGAGAAGAAGCCATTGAACGAATGCCAGTTCTCGGGCGATTCATACCAGCCCCTGGAGAGGCCGAAGCGGTCGTCCGCCAGGGCGATCTGGTAGTAAGTGTCGTTCCAGGATACCGCCATGCTCAGGTACTCGCCCCACTGTTTGGTAAACTGGATGAGCCACGTGCGGTAGGGCTCCATATACTGGATGGAGTTGTTGTAATAGCCCTTGCCCTCCAGTTCTTCCATGGGCTGGTCGTTGATATAGTACAGGTAGTCGATGCTCTGGTCGATCTGCTCGTACAGCTTGGTGTAGGGCAGATTGGTAAGGATATTCCACGGCATCGCCAGCGACGCCCAGTCGACGTACAGGTAATAGTCGTCCAGCGTCTGCGCGGGGTTGGTGACCGTGTCCGGGTTGATCGCCTTTGCCTGTTCAATGGACTTGATCAGAAGCTGTTTCAGGGTGGCATCGTGTTCCACCATTGTGATCAGTTCCTGCGTGATGGGCTGGTGGGGCGCCGTGTCCGCCACGGCTGCGGCGCAGGAGGTGACCGTGAGAATCAACGCAAGGAGAATGGCAAGTTTACGCAGGTTTAACACCTTTTTCATACAGTAGCTCCTTTTCATGTTCTGTCGCCGGAACTTTGATTGGCGGCAGCCGCCGCCGTGCCGCTAATTCTTGCTCGGGTCGTCGTGCTGCGCCGAGGCGCCCATGCCCTCGATGTTCCAGTCGATCACCTTGGGGATGACTGCATTGGTCAGGGCCCGCGCGTCTTCCAGCGCGCGCTGTGCGATATCTCTAAAGAGCTGCGCCGCCACGTCGCCGCTGTAGCCGGAGCTGATGTAGGCCTGATCCATTTCCGGCATATTGGCGATCAGCGCTTCCTCCATCGCCCGCCAGTGCATGCGGATGGGATAACCCCAGTCGGTCCTGTCCAGCGAACCCAGCGTGTTCAGCCAGCGATAAACGGAGTATGCGCTGGCCGCGTCGAAGGTCTCGCAGTCGTAGGTATAGGCCGCGGGCGTGGAGGTCAGGTTGCCGTACAGCGGCAGGAATACGCTGAACTCGGAGTTGGCCAGCGCCACCCAGTACACGATGGGCAGGTCGGGCCTGTACCAGAACAGATGCACCGTAAACGCGCGGTTAATGCCGATGGGCCGCCATTCGGGGTGCTCGTTTACGTTGTATTTCGTGTCCTCATAGCGGTACCGGGTCAGTTCCATCACGTCCTGCAGTTCCACAGGCCGGTCGGGGGTGATAAACATGTCGTAGGTGTTGCTTACATCGTAGTCCTGTTCCCTGGAAGGCGCGAAGTACCGCTGCCCCGCCCAGATGCGGATCTGGCTGTAATCGCGGTGCGGTTCGCCGTAGGTCAGCGCCGCGTGCGGCTTGCCGCCTACTTCCTGTAAAAACCCGTACTCTTCGGCCAGCTGCCAGAAATCCGGCGAGGCGAGCACATTGGCGGAATCGCCGGTGTCCACGCACCCGATCAGCGCGTCGTTGGCGATCACGGCCACCTTGTCATCGGGCACCTTGATGGCCAGCCAGTGATGGCCGGAATAGATTTCAATATACCACGCCTCGGTTTCGTCGGCGATGACAACGCCGTTGCCTTCCGCGCTGCCGTACTGGGTTACGATGCCGCCCAGGCGCTCAATTCCCTCGCGCGCCGTTTGCACGTAGGGGATGACCACCGTTGGGATGCTCTCCTCCGCGACCCCGTTTGGCACATACGGGTCGTATTTGAGCACATCCTCGCCGCCGTAGATGCTTTCCGTGGCGGTGATGGATACACCGTGCTCGTTGAGCGCGCTCTCCGCCCATATGCCCATGTTCATGGCCGGCGCGGCGGGAGTCATCACATACTGGCAGCTCTCGGCAGGCAGCTCGATGGTAAACCCGTTGTATTGGCTGATGAACTGGTAGGGTTTGCTCAGCGTTTTGGCCGGAACGGTCACAATCTGCGTCGTTTCGAACACCTCGCCGTCGGCGGTTCGACCGAAGATGAGCGAGCCGTCGGCGCTGGCGCTGCGGCCGATGATGATGGTCGTACACGCGCTGGAGGCCGAAGGCAGAACCAGCAGAAGAACAAGCAGCAGGATAACCACTTTCTTTAGCATCGTTGCATACCTCTTTTCAATATTTTGGATCGCACAGTAACAGATAACCATGGAGAATATCCATATGTGGAACAGCTGAAACGGGCTTATGGGCATCCGTTGCGCAGCGGCGGAAGGATAATTCAACAATACGTAAAATATAGCACGATACGTCAGCGGCCGTCAAGCCGCGTACACCTGTGCGGGCATGCGAAAAGCGAGTGCGCGGACTGCGTTTTACCGCCGGGATGATATATGGTTTGCCGTATCGCCGCAGCACATGCCGACATAACGCGCCTGCGTTTTAACGGCCGCACGGTCTTTGCACGGGAAATAAGCAGTTCCGCCTATTGTAACTCCTGGCTGTATCACAGCGCTGCGCCGCTCAGTCGTCGTCCCTCGCCTGTTCATTCCTGATCTTGATTTCGCCGTACTTCTTCTCAAACTCCGCAATGCACTGCCGGATCAGGTACAGAATCTCCCCGTTGCCGGAGCGGCCGTCGAATCTTGCCACGTAATGAAACTTGTAATGTAAATTCGCGTTGATTCGAATTCCAAGATGCTTTTCTTTCTTCATATTGGTTCTCCCATTAGAATTAATCCCAATCAAACGGACCTTGCTGTTCCATTGTCGCCTAAATTGATTCTAAGTACGAAATGTGTTATTATGTACTCGATGTACTTAAAGTGAGTACATAGATGTACGCCGTTACGGCCTTTTAGCCCGCCAGTTCCTTCCGGATCGGTCCGGCGCCGGGTTTGCGCGGGGGCAGAAAGGCATTACGGAGGAATATTTGGGAATTTACTTCCTCGCCCTGTTCTGCCAAACGGTTGTCTATGGTATGATGAGCAGGGGGAACAGCCGGCAGGGCACGATTGCGAACCATACACCCGCCACCGAGGTAAAACGATGAATGAGAAAACGCATCCCAAAACCGCACAGGCAGATTCTTTGCTGATTCAAAACCTGGTCGCGCGTTTCCCGATGAGCTGCGCGTGTTTTGAAACGGTGTTCGATGAATACCATAAAGTTGCAAACTTTGTCATTATACACGTGAATGAAGGATTTGAAACCATTCTCGGGATTGATAAGAAGGCACTGATCGGGAACACTGTGGCCGACGCGTTCGGGTCGCTGAATATTCAATGCGTTGAGGACCTCTTCGGGCTGATCAACGAAACATATCACAGTGAAAACCAAACGTGCGAGGTCAAAGCAAGGGTATTCGGGCACGTGTATAAGGTGTCGTTTTTGTTTATCACCGATATCCATTTGCTGGTTCTTTTGGAAGATATCCACGCAATGTATTTTCGCAGGCATTATCATCGCTCCATTCCGCGGGATGTCGTCGAAACAAGCTTTGCGAAAGCGCAGCTCTTCGTGCCGAAGAACGGGCCGCTTCAGGATGAACAAACGGAGAATGCCGACATCGGCATTGAAGTGATGAGCCTGGAAGGTTTCAAACCACTGGAGATTATCAAAGGCACTGCGGAGTCTGCGGAACCGTATGACGCGGCGTTCCGGGA
Source organism: Bacillota bacterium (assembly GCA_043824045.1). GTDB lineage: Bacteria > Bacillota > Clostridia > Christensenellales > Aristaeellaceae > CAXXOK01. Next base: position 1,847 of record JBDRTL010000366.1, on the reverse strand, counting down.
TACGTTGACCGGGCTATACGGCCGGGGGTTTGCGATGGAAGCGCTGCGAATGTATGTGGATTCCAAGGTTCTGCCACTGTCCGTTGCGCTGGGAAATGTAAATGGGCTGAAAACGATCAACGAAAGCCTCGGATTTCGCGCGGGCGACGACATTCTGATTAAAATCGCCCAGGTGCTTTTAGATAACTGCAGGGCGGACGACGTTGTCACGCGCTGGAATGACGGCGAGTTTTTGCTGCTTTTGCCTCAGGCGTCCCAGATGGAAACGCAGCACATCATCAAGCGGTTGCAGACCAAGCTGAATGCGATCTGCAACGATGCTTACTGCATTGTCACATTCGGGTACGCAACGAGTGAAACCGAATGCAGAACGGCGGAAAACCTGATTTCGGAAGCGGAAAAATGGATCAATCAGAAAAAACTGTTGATCAATCAAAGCCATCGAAGCAGCATTACCCGGCTGTTGCTTTCCATGCTGCATGAAAAGAACGCTGAAACGCAGGAGCACTCGGACCGCATGGCAAGCCACTGCCGGTGGATCGCCAAAAAACTGCGGCTCTCCGATGATATGGTCAACGATCTGATTCTGCTGTCGATGCTGCATGACATCGGCAAAATCGGGATTCCCGACTATATTCTCAACAAACCCGGCCCTCTGACAGCCGAGGAACGCATAACCATCAACCGGCACCCGGAAATCGGATACCGCATTGCGCAGACGGTGCCGGAACTAAAACAGGTTGCCGCGTACATACTGGCGCATCACGAGCGCTGGGACGGTACCGGATACCCCAAGGGTATGCGCGGGGAGGGAATTCCCATCGCGAGCCGGATTATTGCCATCGTAGACGCGTTTGACGTGATCGTGACCGGCCGGAATTACCAGCCTGCCCGCACCAAAGAGGAAGCGGTTGCCGAACTGAAGCGGTGCGCCGGAACGCAGTTTGATCCCAATATTGTAAGCGTCTATATGCAATTGCTTGCCGACGGGCAAAATCACGCAGACGGATGTGTGAAACAATAAATCAACGTCATTTTAATTTTGCTTCCAATGCGCCACATGAAAACCCCGAACCCGCCTAAAACGGCGGGTTTGCCATATAACGCTCTCGCATGAAAGGGGCGGGAAAAAGACCGGGAATACCGCCCTGGGAATACTGCCTTCTGCGGCTGATGGCTAAACCTGTGTTATACCCTGCCATTATGGGGTATACTATTGGTAAGGAAGGGGGAGATCCCATGATAAACCTATGCATAGGGGGCGCTGCGGGCGACGGTATTGAAACCATGGCCGGTATTCTGGAAAAGATATTGCAGCGCTCCGGTTTTCATCTGTTCTCCATGCGCGACTTCATGTCCCGCATTCGCGGAGGGCACAACTTCGTGCAAATTCGCTTCAGCCCGAATCCGGTTGCGGCGCACACGGACGCTTTGGATATCCTGATCGCCTACGATAGCCGTACGTATACCGAGCATCAGGAGCGGTTAAAGCCCGGCGGCATGCTGCTGTGCGACCCGGAGCTTGGAATATCCGATTCGCGTATGCTGTCGATTCCGATCAAGAAGCTGGCCAGGGAATCCGGCAGCGCGCGGACGATCGGCGTAGTGTGCGTCGGCGCGCTGATGAAGCTGTTCGGGCTGCCCTTGGGAGCGGCGGAGGCGGTGCTTGGCGAAACGCTGGACACTAAAATCCTGGATATGAACCTGGCGGCAGTCCGTAAGGGCTTTGCAAACGCCGAGCAGAAACAAAAGCTCTCGGCGCCCGTGCCGGACGGGAAACTGCTGATGACCGGCGCGGAAGCCATGGCGATGGGCGCGCTTGCGGGCGGGCTGCGGTTTTACAGCGG
>JBDRTL010000365.1:0-10153 GCA_043824045.1 Bacillota bacterium | reverse complement strand
GACAGGCGGACGCGTTGGTTTTCGGACATGTGATTTCCTTCCTTTTCTGCGGCCGCGCACTGCGCTTTGCTTGTGCGCGGCTACGCGCTTCATTGCCTACGGCAATTTCGGGCGCTAGTCGGGCTGCGCCCTCCCTATTCGGGCGGCAGTCGGCATCACTTACAAACGAGTAAGCTCAGCCGCCTGCCGCCCTTGCTTCCTAGCATCTCAGGCTTTTGGAATAAGCATGACGAATTCATTCTGCCAAACTCGAAACCATTCTCATATTACTGTTAGGAACGCATTATTGCTATTCACTTAATTTCGCACATTAGGAGATATGTAGTATTTGTAATATTTTGTGCTATAGTATACACCAAATACTTTAGTGATATTAAAAGGACCGACCTCCCGAAGGACCTTTACTTGCTCATCTGTAATACTGTGCACTTTTGAGATCATGGCGAACATATTCGGATCGTTCACATCGCAGTCAAATCACCCACACCGGCACGGCCCAGTTCTCCCGGTCAATCGGCAGCACGTCGTTGGCCATGCAGATCACCGCGCCGGTGCCGATTTTTGTTTTCAGCTGCGCAAGGTCCGCGGTTTCCGGGGCTTCCAGGGGAGCGAGCGCGTGAAAGTTTTTGATGGCGGCTTTGCCGGGGGATGCCGCTTTTTTAATTTCTATCGGATAGAGCGTCGCGTTTTCATATAAAAGAAGGTCAATCTCTCGCTTTTCCTTGTCGCGGTAGTAATACAATGGTGGTTCCTTGCCCGCATTCAAGTGGCTTTTATAGATTTCGGAAAACACATAGCTTTCGAAAAATGCGCCGCTCATCGCGCCTCTCTCCAGCGCTTCCGGATTGCCCCATTTCAGCAGGTACGCGCAAAGCCCCGTATCCAGAAAATGCAGCAGCGGCATCTTGGTGACGCGCTTGAGCGCATTGCTGAAATAGGGCTGCACCAGAGCGACAATCCGGGACGAGACCAGTACGGACAGCCACTTTTTCGCCGTCGGGGCGGAAATGCCCGCTTCGTTGGCGATGTCCGCGTACACAACCGGTTTTGCCGTCCTTGCCGCAACGACCGTCATGAAATTGTAAAACGCCATCTCATCGGCGACCTGCGTCAGGTCTTTGATATCGCGCTGGAGATAGGTTTCGACATACGCGCGGTAATAAGTTTCCCAGTCGGTTTTCGGCTGTTCGTACAGCCGGGGCATGGAGCCCTTGAAAATGCGGGCGTACAGATCGTTCAAGCTCATATGCGGCGTCTGCTGCACCCGTTCCATCAGGCGTTTCGGGGACGTGGAAAACGGGCGGGAGATGACGCCGTTGATCTCGCTGGTGGATAACCCCAGCAGGTTTAAAATGCCAACGCGCCCGGCCAGGCTTTCGCTTACGTTCTTCATCATGTGAAACGCCTGCGAGCCAGTCAGCCAGTAATCGCCGTTCCTTTTGGACGTATCCGCCGCCATTTTGATGTAGGGGAGCAGCTTGGTTGCGTATTGTATTTCGTCAATCAGCACAGGCGGCGTAAACCGCTGCATGAAAAGCGCGGGATCTTCGTTCGCCAGATACCGCAGGTCCGGATCGTCCAGCGTAACGATTTTCCGATCCGCTTCCGCCAGTTTTTGAAGCATTGTGGATTTCCCCACCTGCCGCGGCCCCGTCACAAGCAAAACCGGAAATGTGGCCGATATATTGAGCGCCGCTTCCTCTGCCGCCCGTTTGATATACGTACTGATCACCTCCGAATACCTTGACTATTCTAAACTCACAGTTTAGTATAGTCGTACTTCATTCGAAAGTCAAGAGGCAATAGTTCTGTACTTTGTCCATGTATTTCCGAATAAATAAAAAAAGACCGTCTATCTGACGGTCTTTTACTTGCTCATCTGCATTACTGCGCGCGCTTGACGATCGTGGCGAACGCATCCGGGTCGTTCACGGCGATATCGGCCAGCATCTTGCGGTTGATCGAAATTTCCTTCTTCTTCAGGCTGTTCATCAGCTGGGAATAGGTGGTGTCGTTGATGCGCGCGGCGGCGTTGATGCGGGTAATCCACAGGCGGCGGAAATCGCGCTTGCGCATCTTGCGGCCGATATAGGCATAGCGCAGGCTGCGGGCGACCTGTTCGGTGGCCGCGCGGTACTGGCGGGATTTAGCGCCGAAATACCCCTTGGCGAGCTTGAGCACCTTGCGGCGCTTCTTTTGCGCGGTGAGCGCTCTTTTTATACGTGCCATCGTAGTTTCCTCCTTGCATACTCAGTGAAGCGGTTATTTGTAGGGTACCAGTTTGCGGATGGTGCGGGCCTCGGCCGTGTTTTCGATCACGCCGTCCGCGCGCAGGTGACGGGTGCGCTTGGTGGTTTTGAGGTGCACCTGGTGGTTGGCGTTCATCTGCTTATGCTTCACTTTGCCGGTTTTTGTGAAGGAGAAGCGCTTGGCAGCGCCGCGATGTGTTTTCTGTTTGGGCATGATGGTCGTCCTCCTCTCAATCGTTGCTGTGCCCTTTCACCGGGCACGAAGGAAAGCCCGCCGCGAAGGCGGCTTCCTTTCAGGCTTCGGGTTCACGCTTTTTCGCAGTCGCGGTAAAAATGCTGCAGGTGAACGCGGGGAGCCTCAGATCATATTCTCGCTTTCGCGTTTGACCTTCTTTTTGGTGGCGGTCAGCTTTGCGGCGTCCAGGCGCTCCTGCTCCTCTTTCTGCTCCTGCGCTTCGCGCTCCCTGCGCTCCTGTTCGCGCTCGGCAAAGCTCTTTTTTTCCGCCTTGGGTGCGATGATCATAATCATGAACCGGCCTTCCATCTTCGGATGGCGCTCGATACTGCCGTATTCCTCCATGCGTTTGGCGAAGTCCAGCATGATCTGCATGCCGATGTTCGTGTGCGCGATCTGGCGGCCCCGGAAACGGATGGTGACCTTTACCTTGTCGCCCGCCTCCAGGAACTTCACGGCATTCTTGTACCGCGTCTGAATGTCGTTTTCCTCGATGGTGGCGGAGAGCTGCACCTCTTTAAGCTCCACGATGCGCTGGTTTTTGCGCATTTCGCGGTCGCGCTTGGCCTGCTCATAGCGGTGCTTGTCGTAATTCATCAGCTTGCAGACCGGCGGTTTGGCGTTGGGCACGATCTTGACCAGATCCAGGCCCTTCTCCTCCGCTTTCTGCATGGCGTCCCGCACGGTCATCACGCCGAGCTGGCCTCCGTCGCTGTCGATCAGCCGTACCTCACGATCTCTGATTTCCTCGTTGATCATCGGTTCGTTGTTGATATCCATACACCTCCGAAAAATTTCCGAAAAGCGCCTGCGCTTTGCGGGTTTGGCACAGTTTATACTGCCGCCGCCGGGCGATTCCACACAATAAAAAAGTGCCGGGCACACTACCCGCCACATAGATACACCGCCACGGGCTTATGTGCCGTGACCTGCGCAAAACTTTACTTCGCGCGGTGAGAAGCGGGCAGCTTCTGCTTACGGGGTGCAGTATAGCACAGGAAAACACGGAATGTCAACTGATTCTTACGGTCTCTTCGGCTTAAATGCACAATGTTCAAAACGCGGGACAAATCGGCGCGGGATACCGAATGCTTTCTTCGTCTGCAGGTGTGCGAATACAATTGTTAAAATATTGCTACGAAATTTAACAATTTTGGCGCATTGGTAACGATTGGACTGGCAGGTTCCCAAACGCTTTATCATCCTTGATGTATGTCTCGTTCGGCTCGCCTTGCAGTAAGTTAATATTTACCATATTTGTACAAAAATGATCGATGCCCGCAATAATTATATTGACAAAATAAAATAATTAGATATACTTAATTTACATTTACGCGACCAAGTTGAATAAAGAGGAGGTCATTCCATGAAAAAACGAGTTCTCATTTCTTTCGTACTGGTCATGCTCCTGGTATCAATGATACCCCTCATGAGCGCATCGGCGCTGATTGGCCCTCAGTACGTTTCCACAAGCAATGGCAAAGGGCTGTATATGCGCTCGGGTCCATCCAAGGATTTCGCCATCGTTACTACGATTCCGTACGCCGCCATGGTTGATTCCTGCGAGTATTACGATGCCGCATGGAGTTACATAACCTATAACGATCATGTGGGCTATTGCATGTCCCGCTACCGCTCCTCCACCACGCCTTCCGACAAGCCCCCGCCGGCCCCCACCCCCTCCCCCTCCGGTACAGGTATTTCTTATAAAAACTTCGTGAGAGCCAATTACTATGTATCCGTACGCCCGTCTACCCCTTCCGGTTTTGTAAACCTGCGTTGGGCGCCGTCAAAATCGGCGGATGTCTATACCATATACTATGCCGGCACCACCCTTCGTGTGCTTTCGCAAGAATCCGCATGGGCGCAGGTGTACGACGAGGCGACCGGCACCTGCGGCTTTATGATGCGCAGTTTCCTGTCCAATGCCGGTGACGGCGCCGGCAACTGACAGCGATTTTGGGAACCTACTGGCAAACCCGGAAACGGGATTATGATTGGGAGGTATGAATAATGAAAAAGGCACTGGCGATTTTAGTAGCGGTTATGATGACGCTGGTTTGCAGCGGCGCTTTGGCCGAAACCGTCAAGTTTTTGGAAAACAGTTCTGCTTTTGATATTGAAATGGCGCTGCCCGAAGGCGCCGTCGTCGGCGATCAGGCTTCCACGGAACTGGTAAGCTACAGCGAGATCATGAGCGAAGGGCTTGCCTCGGTTGCTGTGACCATCGCGGCGTCCGACATCTACGGCGATCTATCCATGAACGATTTGAGCGATGAGGAAGTGGAGCAGCTCAAGGCGCTGGCAGCCGAGCAGTTCGAATCTGCCGAGATGACCGTTGAGATTACCCCCAGCGGAAACGAATACATCTTTGTAAGCGCTGATGAAGAGGGGATCGACGCCATCTTCACGCTCTACCTGGGCTATTTCGTGGAACTTACGCAGTGGCACTACGACTTCAGCGAGATCACGGATGCGGATAGCGCCTTCATGCTGCAGCTGCTGTATAACATCGAATTCCTGCCGGTCTGATACGCGCTGCGCGGTAGAAACCGTGATACAACAGCTCAGGAAGAGCAAGGATTTTCCCGATGCGGGCAGGCGATATCGCCTGCCCGCTCAGCTTGTTGATAAAGCCTCGTCTACTTTTGCGGCCTCGCCCTGCGCAAATTGCTTGCGCGAGACTACGCGCTTCATTTGCTTCGCAAATTTCTGGCGCTAGTCGGGCTTTCGCCCTCCCTTATTATCACCTGCGCGATGGCGCGTACATCACTTACAAACGAGTAAGCTCAGTCCGCGCCACGATTGGTTTCGCGAAACCGAGACTTTCTGAACAAACTGTCAGACCGTTGCCAACTATGGTTTGTCAACGGTCTGTGCGGGCAGGCGATATTGCCTGCCCGCTTTGCGCTGTGTATCTACACCGCACGGCGGGGAACGGTTATGCCGGAACCGGCAGCCAGCCCTCAGTTCACAAGTGAAACGTGAACGGCTTCCGCATTCCACGCGCCGCTTGCCATAGGAAAACGTGCGCGGTCAGCCGGTTCTTGCGGTATCTTCGCATCAAGAGTAATATAATAAGAACACCGGACAAATCGGCGCACAAACGCACAGGCTTTCTTCGCCTGCCCGTGGTACGCTTTGAACACAGGAGGAACCCATGGACTGGATTGACGGGATGAACCGGCTGCTTTCCTACATCGAGCAGCATCTGACGGACGCTGAACTCACCGTGGAATCATCCGCGCGGCACGCCGCCTACTCGCCGTTCTACCTGCAGCGCATCTTCTACGGGCTTACGGAGATACCGCTGTCGGAATACATCCGCAGCCGCAGAATGTCGCTGGCCGGGCAGGAGCTGCAGGCGCAGGGCGCCAGGGTGCTTGACACGGCGCTCAAGTACGGCTACGAAACTCCCGAAAGCTTTCACAAGGCGTTTCGCCGCTTCCACGGCATCACGCCCTCGGCGGCGAAGCGGCCGCAGGCGAAGCTTAAGTACATGGGGCCTCTGCAAATCAACATATCGCTAAAGGGAGGAAACATGATGGATTATCAGATTGAAAACAAGGGCGCGATGACCGTGATGGGTTTTGAGCGCAGGTTCGCCATGGATAAGGGATTTATCGAAATCCCAAAATTCTGGGAGGAATTTTTTGAAAGCGGCTGGGGAAAGCAGGTCAACCCGCTGCTGGGCTGCTGTTTTGATGACGGCAGCAAACAGGATTTCCCCTACCTGATCGGCGACTTCTGCGCGGCGGACGCGCCCGTGCCCAAGGGCATGGTGAAGCGCGCCATCCCCGCGCACACCTGGGCGATGTTCCACACCGAGGGTACGACCGGCAAGGACATCCAGACTCTCAACCGCCAGATTTACTCCGAATGGCTGCCCTCGAATACCCAGTACGAGCCGGCAGACGGCATGAACATTGAAGTGTATCCCTGCAGCGCGATGGACTGGGAGGATAAGCGGTGGGGGATATGGCTGCCCGTTAAAACCAAATAACCCAGCCTGCTGAAAACGCCTGATCTACTTTGTCAGCGTCAAGCGGCAACGGCCATCACTTACAAACGAGTAAGCTCAGGCCTTGCCGCTTTCGCTTTCGCGTACCTCAGGCGTTTTGAGCAGGCTGGCGCGTATCAGAAATCTGATCTGCTTTGTCAGCTGTTTGCGGCCTCGCCCGTCATATCAAAGGGGCGAGGCTACGCGCTTCATTTGCTTACTACGGCTGCCTCACTTCTTCGTCGTGCCGCAGCTACGCCATTCGGTTCTGTCAGAACCTCGGTGGCTAGTCGGCCCTCCGGGCCTCCCTCATTGGCAAATTTCGGGCGCTAGTCGGGCTGTGCCCTCCCTATTCGTCGGGGTTGGGCATCACTTACAAACGAGTAAACTCAGGCCTTGCCGCTTTCGCTTTCGCGTACCTCAGGCGTTTTGAGCAGGCTGGCGCGTATTAAATCTGGTCTATAGACCGCTTCATGCGCGGCTTATGAGGGATTGTCAAGAACAATGTCCTTGACTGGGGGTGCGGGGCGCACAGCTCCCGCCGTCAATCCACCAGGTCAAATATCGACAGTTGGGGCGGCCCCTCCGGCAGTTCGCTCATATAGCGGAACACGGCATGCGGATCGCAGAGGATGCCGTGTTTTTCGCAGCGCCGGGTAAACAGGGCCGTCAGGCGGTCGTTATCGGGGCTGTTGCATACGTAACTGAGGCCGAACGCCTGCGCGTAGCGCTGCTTCATACCGGGGAATAGCCTGTCCAGTTGCGTATAGAAGTACTCGCGGTCGCCCTCGCGCAGGGTGACGCCCATCCCAAAGCTGATAATCCCGCGCACGCCCGCGCCGATGCAATAGTCCAGCAAACCGTTGATATTTTTCTCGGTATCGCCTAAAAACGGCAGGATGGGCGTCATCCAGACCACGGTGGGAATGCCGCGCTTCTGGCACTCGGTGAGTATTTTTACGCGCGCGGCGGTGGCGGATACGTTGGGCTCCAGTTTTTTGCACAGCGCTTCGTCAAACGTGGTCAGGGTGGTGCAGACCACGCACTTGAGCTTTTGGTGGATCATTTCGAATAAATCCATGTCCCTGAGCATCCGGTCGGACTTGGAGAGGATGGATAGCCCGAACCCGTGCCGCGCGATGATCTCCAGGCACCGGCGCGTAAGCCGCAGTTCCTCTTCCAGCGGAATGTAGGGATCGCACATGCTGCCGGTATGGATGATCGCTTTCTGCCTGCGCCGCCGCAGCTGATCGTCCAGGATTTCGGCGGCGTTTCGCTTCACTTCGATATCTTCAAACGGATGGCTGATCTGATAGCAGACGCTTCGGGAATCGCAATAAACGCAGCCGTGCGTGCAGCCGCGGTAGAGGTTCATGGTGTTGTTGGCGAGCAGAACGGTTTTGTAATCGGCGTAATGCATATGGCGGTTCCTTTTTGTTTTTTATCCGGCGGCGCAGTCTATTCTATCATCTGAAAGAAAGTCGGGGACGTGCCCATTAAAAAATCGCGCGGATGACCTTTTCGGCCTGCCGCAGCGTTTCATCATCGCCCTTCAGCTCGCCGGAGGCGATCAGCGTGGAGATGCCGTGCACCAGCCCCCAGCTGTAGAGTATCAGCTCGTCGTGCGAAAGGGTTTTCTCGGGGTGATCCTTTGCATATTGCGCGGTTACGTCAAAGAGAACCTGAAAGGTGCTGTGCTGGCAGTGTTCCTTCTCCTGCGCGGCAAAGCGCGTGCGCAGGCGGATATCGCTTAAAAACAGCAGCCGGAGGTACTCGGGATTTTCGGCGAAGAAGCGCACATAGGCGACCCCCATCTCTTTGAGCTGCTCCAGCGGCGAGCCGGGGTGAAGCTGTACGGCGTCGTTGAGCTTTTGCCCGAACGCGTCCAGCGCCTTTTGCGTAATCGCCCCGATCAGCTCGTCCTTGCTGTGAAAATGGCGGTAGGGCGCAGTCTGGCTGACACCGCAGAGTTTCGCCACCTTGCGCAGTGTAAAGCGCTCGTAGCCCTCCGCGTCTAAAAGCTTCAGACCCTGCCCGATCAGCTGGGCTTTCAAATCCCCGTGATGGTAATTATTTTCAGGCATCGGCGCCCGCCCCCACAAAATCTAATCCAATTCTCATCTTGATTTTATCATACTATGTTGACAAAGTAAACATTGCACGATACGATATGTTTACGTTGTTAACATTAAGGAGGAATCAAAGTGAAAGCTTATCTGCTGTCGGACAGCGAGTTCGATACTGAGCATCTCCGCAGGCTGGGCGCTCTGGTCAGGCGCGTGCTTACAAAAAAGGGCTTTGTGATCACTGAAAAGCGGCTGGAGCAAGAGGAACTTGTCTACTGCGTTGGCTGCTTCGGCTGTTGGGTGAAAACGCCTGGCGAGTGCGTGATGAAAGACGCGATGGCTGAAATCAACCGCACGTCCATGACCAGCGACGTGGTGGTGTACCTGGCGCCCGTCGTATTCGGGCAATTCTCCGCGAACATGAAAAGCGCGCTCGACCGCTGGATCCCCAACATCCTGCCGTTCTTCATCTCCCGGCCGGACGGCTCCACCATCCATCCGGCGCGCTACGAAACCAACCCGCAGATGGTGATGATCGGCTATGGCGACGATGTGACGGACGAGGACGTCGCCCTGTTTTGTGACATCACTGCCAAGCACCGGAAAAACGGCTCGGTGCTGTTTTACCGGGGCGACGACGAACAGACGGAGCAGGCTTTGCTGGCCGTCCGTCTGCACAGAACGGGGGATCGGTTATGAGCGAGCGCAAACAGGTTGCCATTATCTCCGCAAGCCCGAAACCGCCGGGCAGGGCCGCCTCGGATTATCTGGCGGGTTTGGCCGCGGACGCGTTGCGGGATGAAAACATCGGCGTCAGCGTCATCAACGCGCGGGAGACCCTGCAAAAGCACGGCACGGACGCAGCCTTCCAGACGATGGCAAACGCCGACGCGCTGATCATTATCTTCCCGCTGTATATCTTCTGCCTGCCGGGGATTACGATGCGGTTTTTGCAGATGTACCGCGACTATGCGGCGAAACTGCCCGCGCGAAAGAAAGCCGCCGTCTATTCCGTGATCAACTGCGGGTTTCCAGAGCCGGAGATCAACGAAGAAGCGTCGCGCGTCATCGGCAGGTTCGCTTCGGCCGTCGGCGCGCAGTATTGCTGCGGCGTCTTGATCGGCGGCGGGGGCATGCTCACGCTGAACGTCTCTCCCGCGCAAAAGGCGCGCGCGCAGTATCTGAAAACGCTCAGCCGCATGCGGGCGGAGATTGCCGGCGGCGTGATCGCGCCCGCCCAAAGCGTGCGGCTGCGCGTGAATTTTCCCCGGAAACTTTACTTCCTCATGGGCAATATGGGCTGGCGGCGGCAGATCCGCAAAAACGGCGGGAAGAAGAAGGACCTCTACCGCAGGCCGTACCAACGATAGGGATACAAGTAAAACAGGCGTTCATTGACGCCTGTTTTTGATAGGAAAGCAATCTATTACGCGGGCTGCGCGCTTTTCAAAAGCTTCCGCCGTCTGTACGTCCGGTGCAGGCCGTCCATCCACCAGGCGGCGGTGGAAAACGAAAGCGTGATGCTTAAGAATCCGAACAGCACGTCGTCCGGCGTCAGTTTGACCCGGGTTGTCCTTTTCATTGCGGCGTTCGCCTTTCGCTG
>JBDRTL010000364.1:0-2341 GCA_043824045.1 Bacillota bacterium | reverse complement strand
TTTGCTTAAAACTGTGTTGTTCGTCGGTTAAATACCACCCGGTATTCGCCCTCCTCACGCCTTGTTTTGAACAAAACAGCCTCAGAATCTGAACGTTCCATCTCATGTCGGCACCCCCTGGGGTGACGAAACATCACGAATAGTTGCATAGAAAACCCAGACGCATGCTGTCCATTCTGCTCTTCTCGCTGCGAGGCCGCCGCATGATACGACACGCATGACAGTTTTTCCATAGAGCTGCCTAAACCTATCAGCTTGCGAGGATTTTCCGCTTGTGGAGCCATTGCGTTGCTTTGCGCGTCCTGCTTCGTGTGCGCATGGGTGCTGCGCGCGGCAGGCGTTTTTGATGGGCGCGGACACACAGGGGAAAAGGCCGAAAGCCGGAGAAAGGCTGCGGGGTCGGGCCCGGATGTAACGTTTTTACAGGTGAATTTCCAAAAAGGAACCAAAGGTGTGGTACAATGGTCACAGGGACAAGGATGATCCGGAGCAGCAGGGAACGGAGGACGCTTTTGGACATATCCGCGCATATGCGCACAGTCCGGCGGGAGTCGCCTTTCCAAAGCCAGAGGAAGGCAAATACGATAAGGGAGAGCAAGGAAATGTTTGGCAGTAAATTAAGTGCGGTTGAAAAAGCGGTTAAGAAGTGTAACGCGGGCGCGCTGATCGCGATGGGAAGCAATAAGGATAAGGAAGTAAGCCTGGCCGCGATTGCAGGCTTAGGAAGCGTAGGAGGCCAGGAGGCGTGTAATTACCTGATTTCGCGGCTGAGCAGCCAGGAGCCGGAGGCGCGCATTGCGGCTGCGCATGCGCTGGGCGCGATCGGCGACAAGCATACCAAGGCGTTTATTTCCGCGCAAATGAATAAAGAAACGGACACGGCTGTGCGCGAAGCGATGGGGCTGGCCATGTCGCGCATCAAAAGCTACTAAACGGCATTGGCGTTGGGAATACGGCTTTTTTGCTGAACCGTTTTTTTCGATCCGCAGTTTACGAGGAACGCTATGTTTCACATCCTGGTCATCGATGACGACCGCAGCACCCGCAAGCTCATGCAGGCAGTGCTTTCGGCGGAGGGGTACTCCGTGCTCACCGCCGAAAACGGCGAGGATGCCCTGCGGGTGATGGATACGGAGCACGTGGATTTGGCGGTGCTCGATTTGATGATGCCCAAAATGGACGGTTACGCTTTCACCCGCGCGCTGCGCGAGGTGCAAAACACCCTGCCCATTCTGATGGTCAGCGCCAAACAGGCGCCTGCCAGCCGCAAAGAGGGCTTCGTCGCTGGCATCGACGATTACATGACCAAGCCCGTGGACGAGGAAGAGATGCTGCTCAGGATCAAGGCGCTTTTGCGCCGCGCGAAGATCGCCTCCGAGCGCCGCATCGAGATCGGCGAGGTGCGCCTTGATTATGACAGCCGCACCGTGACCCGCGGGGAGGAGACTGTTACGCTCCCGCACAAGGAATTTCTGCTTTTATATCAGCTGCTTTCCTATCCCGGGCGCGTGTTCACCCGCATTCAGATTATGGACGAAATCTGGGGCATCCAAAGCGAAACGGGATGGGAAACCATCACCGTGCATATCAACCGCCTGCGCAAACGGTTTGCCGGGTATCCGGAGTTTGAGATCGTATCGGTGCGCGGGCTTGGGTATAAGGCGGTGAAACGCATATGAGGTTTCCCTGGCATCTGGCGATGCGCAGACACCCGCGGATTTCGCAGCCGAACTTCACGCACATGGTATTTTTCTTCACGCTGGTCGTTTCCATCATTCTCGCGCTGACGCTGACCATCGTTACGGCGGGGATGCTGCTGCTCAGCGCGCTGCACGTCATCAGCCTGCCGAGCGCCCCCAATATCGCGCTGCCGACCATCATCTGGGCACTGGCAAGCCTCGCCGTGGGCGTCGTGACCGCCGCGCTGGTCAGCCACATCCCGCTGCGCCCGTTCCAGCACCTGCTGGAGGGACTCAGCCGCCTCGCGCAGGGGGATTATTCCGCCAGGCTGGGCGCGCATCATACCTCCGTGGGGAAAAAGCTGTCGGAAAGCTTCAATATGCTGGCCGCGGAGCTGGAGAACACCGAAATGCTGCGCACCGATTTTGTGAACAGCTTCTCCCACGAGTTCAAAACGCCGATCGTGTCCATCCTCGGTTTTGCCAAGCTCCTGAAGCGCACGGACATTCCGTCAGAAAAGCGGGAGGAATACCTAGACATCATTTTAAGCGAGGCCACGCGTCTGACCGATATGGCGGACAACGTGTTAAATCTCGCCAAGATCGAAAAACAGTCGATCCTCACCGAGATCGCCGAGTTTAACGTAAGCGAGCAGATTCGC
>JBDRTL010000363.1:0-3882 GCA_043824045.1 Bacillota bacterium | reverse complement strand
CTGGTTCTCTTCGTTCGCAGGGTCAATGTCCTTCATGAGTACGGTTACCTCAACAGGAGCGCCGGCGGAGCCGATACTCCCGTTTTCAGCCATTGCGGGTACGAATACCGCAATCAGCAGAACGGACAGCAGAAACGCAACGATCTTTTTCATGGGAATCCTCCTTTTTATTATTATCGGCATGGCTGCCGATAAATTCATCCTTTAATGCTGCCGGCGATGACATCCCGCGTGTAGAACCTGAGCACGAACGGATACAAGATGAGAATGGGGACGATCGCCACGATGATCGTGGCGGCTTTCAGCGCGCCATAGTCTATCTGCGCCAGTTCGTTGTAGCTCATCATATTGCCCATACCCACAAGCGCCGTGGTATCACCCAGAACCACAAACTGACGCAATATAACCTGCAGCGTAGTTTCGCTCGCCTTGGTCAGGTAGATGCCGGCTTTAAAGTACTCGTTCCACCGCACCACGGCATAGAACATGGTAATCGTTGCGATGCCCGCCTTGGCCAGCGGGAACACAATGCGAAAAAGCACGGTCATATGCCCTGCGCCGTCCATCCGCGCGGCCTCGTACAGCTCCGCCGGAACCTCCTGGAAATAGCGCATCATGATAATCAGGTAGTAGACGTTGACGGCATATACGAGGATAATGGACCACTGGCTTCCGATCAGGTTAAGCTGTCTTTTCCCCATGACCATGTATTCGGGAATGATGCCCGGGTCAAAAAGCATCATGATGATCAGAAACGTCATAATGGCTTTCTTGAAAAACAGCTGCGGCTGAATTAATACGTAAGCCGCCGACGTTGTGAGGAAAATATTCAGTACCGTTCCCACCACCGTGATATAAATGCTGTTCCGCAAGGTCGGCATGATGTATTTATTCGAAAACACCAGCCTGTAATTGACCATATCAAACCCCGCGGGGATGATGCGCAGGCCGCCCATATCCCGGCTTTGCGCCGGATCGCTGAATGATTTCGCCAGGATATTCAGCACAGGCACGATCATGGTCAGGGCCAGCAACAGCATAAACGCCATAAGCACGATCTGCCCCGCCGTAATTCTTCTGAGGCGACCCGTGAATCCCCTAAACGCAGGGCGCCGGATATCCGTTTGCATATTCGACCTCCTTACCATACGCCCGTACCCGTGAGCCTTTTGCCGGCGACGTGCGTCAGCAATACCAAAGCTACGCCGATGAATCCTTTCAGTAGACCTACGGCTGTTGCCAGCGAATACTGTCCGTTGCCGATGCCGATGGAATAGATATACGTATCGAGTATCTCGATTCTGCTGTTTATGGCCGCGTTCGTAAAATTCAGCACCTGATCGAATCCGGCGTTTAGGAAAAAGCCGAGGTTGAGTATGAACATCGTAACCATCGGAGTCACAAGCGCCGGGATCACAATGTGGCGAACGATATAATAGCGGCCGGCTCCGTCAATCTCCGCGGCTTCGTATAACGCCGGGCTGATGTTGAGGATAGCGGTAAAGTACACGATGCTGTCCCACCCCAGCGAACGCCAGCCCTCCGAGAAAAAGAGCACCCAACGGATGGAACTCTTATCGGTCATATAGTCAATAGGCTGCGCGCTAAATAACCCGCGGATTTCGTTGATGGCGCCGTCCCGGGCCAGGAAGCTGATCCAGATACCCGCGATGACGACCCAGCTTAAAAAATGCGGCAGGTAACTGATTACCTGCGTAAACTTCCGCAGGGGATTGATGCGCATCTCGCTGAGCAGGATGGCAAAAATAGCGAAGAACGGAAACAGCAGGATGTATTTCATGCAGCTGATGACAAGCGTATTGATGACGATCTGGCCCATAAGCGGCGACGAAAAAATGATATCGAAATACTTCAACCCCGCCCAGCTCCAAGCCTTGCGGGCGCTGTAGTCAAAGAATGCCAGCCGCATGTTCAGGATCGGAAGCACGCGGAATATGATGAAAAATGAAATTGTCGGCAGAAGCAACACATACAGCATCCAGTCCCGCCGAAGCTGCTTTAGATTGTGCGCCAATCGCGGATTGCGATTCTGCATTTGGCGGCCTCCTTCCTTTCAGGGGATCTCTATTCCCATCAGGGGCGCATGCTGCTGTGCGCCGTATACGTCGCGGTCTGCGAACGAGCCCGATGAAACGTCTCGCAAATAGGTAATTTTAATTCCCATGGCGGCGTGGAACGCAACCAGCGCGACGACATGGTTCACGGGGATGTGATAAAGCGCGGCGACGGTCTCCTGGGTCAGTTTGCCGCTGTCGATTGTCCGGCAGTATTTTTCGGAATCGTCGAACAGGATGTCCAGCGTGATCTCAAACGGCCCGCTGTTCTTGCTGCGCAACACCTTTGCAATCTCTCCAAGTTTCGCCATATCAGTATTCCCATCCTTCGGCGGCAGGCCGCGCCGCATCTCTTTCCCAATCGAACCGCTCCATCGGGAACAGCCGCATGGGACTGTCTACCCGCAGAAGGTGATACACAGAAAATTCATATACGGCGCCGAAGCTCACATCGCTCGGCGCAAATGGGAAAGCCAGGTTTCCGGCCGTACTTTTTCGGCCTTGATAACCGTAGTGCAGGTAGGTGGACCGCACGCTCGCGCATACCGCGTCGGCCAGCTCCTGCGTATCCGCAACCACTTCGAACATCAGCCCCACCTCGTTCGGCTGCGCCTTGTCCGGCTCCAGCGGGCCCATTACGCCGTCGATTCCGTAATGTACGAACCGTATGTGATAGCGCCCGGCGGGAATGTCGCCGTAATAGGAGCGCACACTGGCCTCAACGCCGCTTTCCACCTCATCGAGCTTTGAAATCAGCAGCGGGTCGCGGATACCGGCGATCACAAACGTACGGTAGGCGATTCTGCGCGCGCCCTCCAGCTTGACCGTATACGGCATGTACCGGATTTTACTGCCGGTCACGCGTACTCTTCCGTTCCCGGCATCGGTAAAGCGGCAATCGCGTAAATCCAAAAGCGTGCCCGGCCCCGGCAGCTCATAGGGATGGGATTTCTCGTAGAATGTGTGCGCCGCCACGCTTACGGGCGTACATATGCGCATGGGGTTGGGGCTCCATACGGTGAAGCTCTCATCCTCAAGCACGCCGAGCATACAATCCTTGGTGGTTCCGGGCTCGCAGCAGAGCGCGCCGCATTCCAGAATTTTGCCCAAATGGTAGCCCAGCGCCGGGTCGTGGCCTCGAAAGATCGCCAGCGCCGCAAACGGCGCGGGATCGTATGCACGGCCGCAAACCACGATATCCGCGCCTGTTTTCAGCGCTTCTATAATCGGTTCGGCCCCCATCTGCGCCACAACGCCGTTCGTCTGCGCCAGCGACTCAGACGTAAGATCAGGCACGTTCGGGCTCATTTTTTCAATGCGGCCTTCCCGCAGGCCTGCCAGTATCTCCTGATCGGGAATATCTGCCCAAATGATCTCGATATGAGGACGCCAGCTCATTTCCCGGCAGATTTCCTTGATTACATCGAGGCACCACAGCGTATGCTTCCGTGCGCCGGATCCTCCCGCGGAGCCGATGATCAGCGGGATATGCAGTTCGCGTACGCCAAGCATCAACCGGGACAAGTCCTTCTTTAGCGCCATATGGCTGACGATGGCCGTACCCGCCCCAAGCTTATGAGGCCCCGCATCGGTTGAACCCGCGTCTACGATAACGGCATCCGGTTTTTCATTCAATGCCGTCTGAAACGATTGTTCCGGGAATCCGTACCCCAGTATACCGCATGGAGCGCATATGCAAGTCCGCAATTTTCGTTACTCCCTCCGGAAATCTGAACCGCCTGTTCATTGTGTTTGCGCGGCGCGCTGTATGTAAGGTTACGTATAACCGCTATTCCTACATATGAGT
>JBDRTL010000362.1:0-6870 GCA_043824045.1 Bacillota bacterium | reverse complement strand
CGCCTTGGCATTCTTTGAAGTTACTACCTTCTGCCCGGTGGTATCCTCAAGCTGTACGCGCGCGGCTTTTGCCACTTGCCCGCCCTGTCTGGCAACTCCGCAGTTTTCCTCAAAGCTTTCCGGTTGTTTAACTTGTGATATTTCCGTAGTTGAGGCTTCGGCAAGCATATTCAGAATCAGTTCAACATTTGTCATATTATCGCGGAGATTTTCTTTTTTCAATCCTTTATATTGCTTGTACTGCCGTGTTGTTTTTCCTGACCATGCTTGCGTTATTTCGTCAGTCAGTATCGCATATTCCTGTCCTTTTTTAACTCCGCGCATATCCCACTCGTCGGTTAAAGCCCTACGTACTTCGATTGTCTTGATACGCTGGTTTATCCAGTCGGCTGAGTATCCTTTCTTCATATACGTTTCGAGCGCTTTGTGAATCGCAAGCTCAGGATCGACAATTTCGTCAATTCGTTCTCTTCCCACTTGGGCAATCCACATTTTGAAAGGCTCTGCTTTCGGAGATGGGATAGATTGAATAAGGCGGAAGAGCTGTTCTGTATCCGCAACATCGGCCAGCCGCAGTTTCCCATCGGCTGCTACCATCCTCAAAGCGTGACAATTTGTCACGCTTTCATTTCCTTCTGCTTTGAGCCGCTGTTTGAGCTTGCGCCAATAAGTTGCCGGATTGATACTCTCTGTCAGAACAGCGCATACATCAACAATCGAAAAGTACCATTTCTCCTGATCATCATCCCATAGCGTCCGGATTTCCTTTTGATCGAATATTCTGACGGAATTATCTTTGTTCATTGGTGAACCTCCATCGGAGAGACCTTATAGAGTAAGATTATAACATATTGTTAAGGATGCGTTCAATTTCAATAGACAGGTTTCCAAATAGATCACATATTATTAAGTAGGCCGCTGCGAAAAGCGGCCCGAAAACGAATGTAGCTATCGTTTTGTTTTCATTCTCCGCTGTTGTCTTCCGCTCCGAACGCCGCCTGATAGATGGCTTCGTAATCCACGTCGTCGATATACACCGAGCGGGCGAGGATATAGTTGCCCGTGATGATCCCGCCCTGATCCAGATACACCGTGCGCAGCGCGGGCATTTCCAATAGCGGCGTATAATCCGCAATCGGATTGGAAAGTATGTCGAGCTTGCGGATGGTTTGGGAGGCGGTCTGCGCGGAGATATCGGTGATTCGGTTGCCGTTGAGCCGCAGATCGTCCAGCGCGCGCAGGGCCGCGAAATACGGCAGCGCGTCGTTTGCAAGCTCCGAGCCGTACACCTTGACGATCGTAAGACCCTGCAGGTTGGAAAGGAAACTCCAGTCGGCGATCCGGCAGCCGTAGACGTTGAGCTGCGAGAGGTTTGAAAGCGTTGCGATACCCGCCGTGTCCGCAACCTCCACGCCCGAAAGAGTGAGCGTGCGCACGTGCGTCAGCGCGCTCAGGAAATCCGTGGAGAGCAGGGTTTTTCCCGCGGAATCGATCGTCAAATCGCGGATGCCTGAAATCCGTCCCCATACGTCGCCCGACAAATCCGCATCGGCCTTCACGCCGACGGTGACCTTGTTCAGCGAGGTCTTCTTCCGTAGCGCCGCGCTTAAGTTTTCCGTCAGCGCTTCGACGTCGATGGTCAGCGTCTGCAGGTAGGACGAGCGGGTGCTGAGCATCGAGATCATTATGGCCTCGGGCACGCCGCGCAGAACCATGGTGGTTTTGTCGGCGTATACCTTGCCGATCATCCCGCCGTCCGGCATCCCGATGCCGTCAAGCGTCAGCCGCGTCGCCTTGTTCAGGGTTTCGTAGAACAGCGGGTCGGTTACGTCGCAGTCGGTCAGCGTGTAATCCGTCAGGCTGTTAAAGCGCTTTGCGGTGTCCCAGGCGTCCCCGTCCAGGATAATCCGGCTGAGCGTGAGCGTCTTGATGTCCCGCGGTACAGCGCGCAAAATCTGCGCCGCGGCGTCGCTGTGCAGCAGGTCCAGCGTCAGGGCGTTGAGGTTTAGAAAATCGGAAAGCGGCGCGTAATCCTCAATCGCCGTGTCACTCAGCGTCAGCGCGCGCAACCTGCGCGAGAAGGAAGCGAGCGGCTCGACGGAGCGGATTCCCGACCCGTACAGGCCGAGCGTTTTCAGATTTTTCAGGGCTTTGAGCGGCGTTAAGTCGAATTCGCCGGACGCGGCCCTGTACTCGTCGCCCCAGCCGATCGAAAGCGCGGCCAGGTCTTCGCAGCTTACAAGTGGCGTCAGGTCGAAATGCCCGCAGTTTATAAGCGTCAGTTCGATCAGATTTGTAAACCCGCCGATCACGCTGAGGTCGGTCAGCGTGGCGTCGGTCAGCGTGATTTTCTTCAGATTTCCGAACATATACAGCCAGCGCGCGTCCGTGAGCGTGCCCGCATAGGGGCTTACATCCACTTCCTTCACCCAGGCGAGGCGCTGCATGAGCTGCGACGGGCGGAGGCTTTCAAACACGCAGCGGGCGCTCGTCTGCAAATAATCCTTCAGCGGAGCGTCGATATCCGTAAAATAAATCAGGCCGTCCGCGCGCGCCATCACGCCCAGCGGCGTGTCCGGCTCGTCCCACTCCGGCGCTATGATGAGCGGTGGATCCGCCGTCTCGGGTATCCACGCGTCCTGAGCGGTGGCAATCCCGCAGAAAAGAACCAACATAACAATCAGCAGGACCGGCATCCGGAATTTCATTTGTTTCTCCTCCTTTTTATGGTTCAAACGCGCTGCCGCCGATAAATTCCCTCAGGATACTCTGCGGCGGAATCTCTTTGATGACCTCGTTTGAGGCGGGCAGGAAATACTGCAGAAACTTTAATATCCGGTGCGCCGTCAAATGCGCGGGGGACGTTTCGGGAATGGCGGAGAGCAGGTCCCAGCCGACGGTCTTTAATACCGGCAGCTCGTACTGCAGCGAGGTATTGAACATCACGTCCGCCTTCTCCTGGTTGGGGAATATCCACCGCTCCTCACCCGCCCGCACGCTCGGCCACATGGCGATGGTACCCTCGGCGCTGATGCCACGGCGGGCCGCGTCGCGCACGATTCGCCTGAGAAGCCGCACGTCCGTGGTGCGGATGCGGTTGTGGTTGTCCAGGTTCACGCAGTGCAGCGCGGACACGTAGACGCCAAACACCAGCTGCTCTGGCAGCTGCTCCGTCACCTGGTCGTCCAGCGCGTGGATGCCCTCCATGATCAGCGGCCCGTGGTCCAAAAGCCGTATGGGCGTGCCGCGCATAACGCGCTTCGTCTGGGCAAAATCGAACTTCGGCATCAGCACTTCGCGCCCCGATAAAAGCTGCTCGATGCGGTCGCGCAGCAGCGGGATGTCCAGCGCGTTCACATGCTCCAGGTCGGGCCTGCCGTCGGCGCCTCTGGGGGCTTGCGCGCGCGGCAGGTAGAAATCATCCAGCGAAACGATGCGCGGGTGCTTGCCCAGCACCCGCAGGTTTACCGCCAGCCGGTGGGCGAATGTGGTCTTGCCGCTGGACGTCGGGCCGAACACCAGCACGATCTGCGCTGCGTTTGATACGATCTGGCCGGCGATGTCGGCGATGGCCGTATCCTGCAGCGCTTCGTTGACGCGGATAAACTCCCGCATGCGATGTTCCTCGATCATATGGTTGACGTCGGGGATGTTGCTCACGCCGAGGATACGGCTCCACTCCTGCGACTGCGCAAAGGTGCGCAGGTGCTTGCGGCGCGGCAGATATGGCGCGGGCGTCAGCGGGTCGGCCGGCGCGGGCATGCGCACCACCAGCCCAGGGAAATGCGGCCTGAGCGCGAACACCTTGATATAGCGCGTGGACGGCACCATGATGCCGTAGAAGTATTCGTACATGTCCAAAAGCCTGTACATCGGGATGGTTTCCGAAGGGCGGTAGGCGAGAACCGCCGCCTTGTCGGGCATATCGCGGAAATGTTCGATGGCCTGTTTGGTCGTCCACATCTCCTGTTCAAAGGGGATGTCCTCCCGCACCAGCCGTTTCATCTCGTTTTCCAGCGCGCGTACGGTTGCAAAGTCCAGCTCGTCGTCGATTACGCGCAGATACACGCCGTACCCCACGGAATTGAGAATGCGCACGCGCTTTTGGGGAAACAGGCGGCGCATGGCTAAAAGCAGTAAAAACCGGAGCGAGCGTTCATATACGCGGCGTCCTTCCTCGTTGTGGTAGGTGAGGGGCTTTAAAACGCAGCTTTCTCTGAGCGGTTCGTTCAGCGAAAGGCTGTCCCCGCCGCGCATCACGCATAAGGCGCTGTCCGAAAGCGCGGGAGACAGGCGGCGGATCGCCTCCAGCGGCGTGGTGCCCGCGGCAAACGGTTCCGTCTTTCCGGACAGGGTGATTTCAATTGTCTGTGGCGCTGCGCTCATGCGGAAACTCCGATCAATGGTCGTCAAAAGGCATGTTGGACGAATGTATGAGGCTTAGATCCTCGGGATCGGGGAAAGCAAAACCATTTTTACGGCGGTATTGGTCCTGTAATACTTTGGTGTGCACGTAGGCGCGGGTCTGGCGGCTGGAAGGGGATACGCTCAGGTTCATACCCTTCTGCGCGCCACCCAGCGGCGCAAAACGCACCTTGATCAAAAGCTGTCCGTGCTTTTTGCATTTGCACAGTGCGATATAGCGACCGGGCGCCTGCGGCACAAGCTCGGTGATCAGCTCGGCGGGCTGGTTGCAGGTCGGGCAGTTGGGCTGCACAACGTCCTTATGCGTAAGGCCCGCGGCCACCGAGGCCACCGTGTGCGTGATGCGCAGGCGCCTGCGGCTGTCCGTGTGGCTTAATTTGCGCGGCTGTTGTTCGAACGTAAGCACTTTGCCTGGGTCGGGCAGCTTTTGCAGCACCCGCGCGGTATAATACGCGTCATGCAGGGCGTGGTGGAAAGTGCGGTCCGCCTCTTCCCCGATCTGAAGTTGTTCCATCGCGCTTTTCAGCGATTTCTGGCTGTTGCCGAGCTCAAACGCCTCGGCGTAATACCGCTGGATGTTATAGGTCTTGGGCAGCGCGCACGGGAGAGAAAAACATTCCACATTCTGCCGCAGGACGCTTACGTCGTCCGCGCCCCAGGTGAGCAGCACGGCGTCCTCACCGTAGAAATCCAGAAATTTCGCCATGCCCTCGGCAAACGCGGGCGCGCCTTCCAAGTCCGCCTGTGTCAGCTGGGTCATGCGGCGCACATAGGGGTGCAGGCGCTTGTAATAGGCCGGGGAGATGAGGATATCGACCTCGCCCACGATTTGAAAGCGATTGTCCAGCTTCACCGCGCCGATCTGGATGATTTCAAACAGCAGCTGATCGCCGATCTCTTTATAGGCCGAGGAATGAAAACTGACGGGCTGGTTCCACTCCAGGTCCATGACGATATAGTGCATACAACAACTCCAATCAAACTCTATGATAGAACAAGTTTGCGCGATGTGCAAGGCTATGAACGCGGCGAAGGCGAGGCAGGGGACTTGCGTTTAATGAGGAATGAGGAATTAGGAATGCTGGAAAGATTGCATTCGCAATCTTTGAATGAAAGGAACGGAACGTCAGATATAATGACATTCGGTTGCGCAAGCAACCGCACCGCCATTCCTCATTCCTCATTCCTCACTCCTCATTTCCAGCGGCCATAGCCGCGAGATGCCCTGTCGCAAACGCGATATGCAGGTTGAAGCCACCCGTGAGCGCGTCCACATCCAGCACCTCGCCGGCGGCATATAAGCCCTTGACGAGCTTTGATTCCATCGTGGACGGGGAAAATTCCTTCACATCCGCACCGCCCGCGGTGATCACGGCTTCCTCGATGGGTTCCGGCCCCGTCACGGGCAACGGCAGCGCTTTGGTGAGCGCGACCAATTTAAGCCGCGCGGTTTTTCCAAGCTCGCAGGCGGGCAGGCGCGGGCCGATCCCCGCAAGAGCGGCCATCGCTATCGCCAGCGATTCGGGAAACAGCCCCCGCAGCACGGAGAGCATCTGCTTTTTACCGGCTTTTACCAGATCGCGCAGGACGCGCTGCGAAAGCTGCTCCTCGCTCAATCCCGGTTTTAGGTCCAGCGAAAGCGAAAGGCCTTTGCGCCCCGCCATCAGGCTGGAGGCCGTGAGCACAAGCGGGCCGGAAATGCCCCGGTGTGTAAACAGCATTTCCCCGATCTCGGCAAACAGCGTTTTTTTGCCGTCTGTCAGCGTAAGCCGCACGTTTTTGAGCGACAACCCCTGCAGTTCCCGTATCCAGCCCTCTTCGCTGATCAGCCCGCACAGCGCGGGCTTGGGCGGAACAATCCTATGCCCGCAACCTGCCAGCAGGCGGTAGCCGTCGCCCGTGGAGCCGGTGGACGGATAGCTGACACCGCCCGTGCACACGATCACCGCGCTTGCGGCGATGTGCTCGCCGTTTTCCAGCACAACGCCCTGCACCGCGCCGCCCTCCGCCTGCAGGGCTTGCACGCGGGCGTTCAGCCGCACGGCCACGCCGAGTTCTTCCATGCGCCGCGCAAAGGCGCGGGTTACATCGCTGGCTTTCCGGCTTTTTGGAAACACGCGGTTGCCGCGCTCCGTGACCGTTGGGCAGCCCAGGGCGTCAAGCGTGTCGATCATCTTCTGCGGCGGGAAAGCCGTCAATGCCGCGTATAAAAACCGCGGGTTGCGCACGACGTTTTGCATGAACGCGTCGGGCGCGCACAGGTTGGTCACATTGCAGCGGCCTTTGCCCGTGAGGTAGAGCTTCTTGCCGAGTTTCTCGTTTCGCTCGAGCAGCAAAACGCCGTGCCCCTGCTGGGCGGCCGTTACCGCCGCCATCAGGCCCGCCGCGCCGCCGCCGATGATGACGACAGACTTACGCATGCGGTTTGACGGCGGAAAACTGCGC
>JBDRTL010000361.1:0-4351 GCA_043824045.1 Bacillota bacterium | reverse complement strand
CGGGGATGTGGTTTCGCTTGTTTTCGGCCGTATAGATATACCCTTGGCCGCGCTTTGTGCGGCCAATATTGATTTTCTCTTGCCTACTTCTCTTTTGTCTAAAAGAGAAGTAGGGCGGCTACTCCGTAATCTTGTGAAACTCCACTGTCCACTGCGTGCCGGTGCCGATGTTGTAGGCTTTGGCGAAGTTGCCCTGGTTGATCGCCAGCGCGACGCGGTAGAGCGAGTTGATATAGATCACCTGCTCGCCGGAATACACGTCGGCGAACGCGCGGCCGAAGCGGATGCGGTTGAAATACACGTTGCGCACGCCGTCGTGGATGCGCACCTCCACGTAGTCGCCGTGCTTGAAGCCCAGCGCGAGAAAATCCTCGCGCGGGATGTTCGTCCACAGCGAGCCGAAGCGCACGTCGAGGATGTCGATGCTGCCCTTGACGGAGGTGTCGGTCTTTTCCACCGTGCCGACCTCCAGCTCCACGATGCTTTCCACGGGGTATTCCGCGCCGACCTCGGCAAACGTGATCTTGCCGGAGGCGAGCTTCGCGCCCGCGTAGGCGTACACGTCGCGGCCGTGGAAGGTGTAGGAGTGCTCGGTGTCCGGGCGGCGGTGCCTGTTCTCCTCAATTTCACGGACCTCCGTGATGCCTACGTACTTTTTGAGGTGCGTCAGCGTGCCGTTGTCCGGCGTGACGACGAACTTGCCGTCCTTGGTTTTTGCGACGGCGGATTTCTGCGCCGTGCCCACGCCCGGATCGACCACCGAAACGAACACCGTGCCCGCGGGCCAGTACTCGATGGCCTGGTACAGCCGGTAGCTCGCCGCCCAGATATCGTAGGGGGGAATCTCGTGCGTCAGATCGAACGGATTGATGGTTTCGTCCACGTCGAAGGCGACGCCGTACATCGCGGCCACCGCGCTGTCCGCCACGCCGAAATCGCTTTGAAACACCAGCAGTTTCTTGGGCTTGTTCATCGGTTCATCTCCTGTAGGTCTGAATTAGGAAGTAGGAACTTCAACGAATTAGGAATTAGGAATGAGGAATTAGGAATGGCGGTGCGGTTGCTCCGCAACCGAATGTGTTAAATTTCTGTACCGCTACCGTACAACACCGAGAGTGTTGGTGAAAATAAGTTGGCCTAATTATCTCTTATCAAGAGATTGCGCAGCAATCTTTCCAGCATTCCTAACTCCTCATTCCTCATTCCTCATTCGTAAAAGTTCCTCATTCCTCATTATCCCGTCTAAACGTTATACGCCACTCCGCGCCGAAACCGACACCGTAGTCGTCCATGAAGCTGCCTTGGTTCACGGCCAGCGCGACGCGGTTTAATTCGTTGTTGTAGATCATGGGCCGGCCTTTCTGCGCGCAGCCGAAGGACGGCTGGAACAGGATGTTCTGATCGAACACCGTCCTGCCATCGTGCGCAATGGTCACGCGCGGCGTGTCGCCGTATGTGAAACCCGCGGCCAGAAAGTCTTTGAGCGGGATGTTCGTCCAGCTGTTGCCGAAGTTGGGATCGGAAATCTCGATAATGCCATTCATCACGCCGTTTCCGCCCTCGGGCAGGAGAATCGGGTGCTCCGCAATCTCCGCCACGGGGTAGGCGGGGCCGACTTCTTCGTATGTGATCTGCCCGCTGGCGAGCTTCGCCCCGCAGTAGCCGAACAGGTCGCGCCCGTGGAACACCGATACGCTCTCGGTATCCTTGCCGCGCAGCCGGTTTCTCGTCTCGTCGATCTCGCGCACTTCCGCGATGCCGACGAGCTTTTTCAGGTGCGTCAGCGAGCCGTTGTCCGGCGATACCACATAGTAGCCGTCCGCGGTCTTCGCCACGCAGGCGCGGCGGCGCGTGCCAACGCCGGGGTCCACCACCAGCACGAACACCGTACCCTCCGGCCAGAACCTGTACGCCTGCCAGATTCGGTACGACGCGCTCCACGTGTCAAATTTCGGCAATTCATGCGTGCCGTCGATGATGTCGAGCTGTTTGTCCACGCTCTTCACCACGCCGTACATCGCGCATACCGCGCCTTCCTTGTACGTGAAATCCGTCATGAATACGATCAGTTTGCGCATGGGCTGCTCCTTTTTTCCGGGGGCGTTACCCCCAATCCCCCAGTAAAGGGCAATAGCCCTTTACAATCCCTCCATTGGCCGCGCATGCGCGGCCAAAATGGGGGTTCAGGGGCACTGCCCCTGATCGGGGTGATAGGGGCGGAAGCCCCTATTGTCCTATGTCCCATCGTCCTCTCTCACACGAACGGGTTGTAAAACCGGCTGTGGTTTACAAACACCGACACCGCTATGGTACACAGGAGGAGGACGGCTGAAACGAAGAGGGCGAGGATATCGGCGCGGGTGAGCGGGCGTTTGACGTACCAGGTGCGTTTTTTATACTTGCCGAAGCCGCGCAGGTCCATTGCGTTGGTGATGGTATCGATGCGGTCCATGGTGGAGAGGATCAGCGGCAGGATGATGGAGATCGCGCGCACGAAGCGGTCTTTGGGCTTCGCCTTTCCGGACATCTCCAGCCCTCTGGCCTGCTGCGCCTGGGAGATATTGCGGTACTCGCGCTGGACGTCCGGAAAGTAGCGCAGCGTAAGCGCGAACGCAAACCCGGCCTTATAGGGCACGCCGACGCTTGAAAGCGAGGCCGCGAGCTCGCTGGGGTCGGTGGTCATTAAAAAGATCATGCCCAGCGGGATGACGGAGGCGTACTTGATCATTTTGGTGAGGATGAAAAACAGCGTTTCGCTGGTCACCGCGTAACTGCCAAACAGCGTAAACCATACGGTTTGCGTGCCATAGATCTCGGTGCCGTAGCGCGGCGCGAACAGGAAGGTCAAAACCGCGTTGATGACAAGAAACGCGCCGACGTAGACCACCATCAGGCGGATGCTTCGAAACGTGATGCGGGAGAGCCTGAGCATCACGAACGAAAACGCCATCACGCACAGGATCACGCGGATATCGTAGGAAAACATCACCGCGCCCGTGAGCAGCATAAAGCAGATCAGCTTCGTGAGCCCCGACAGCTTGTGGATGGGCGTGTCAAGCTTCTGCATGGAAAACAGCGCCTGCCTCATACGCCCCGCCGCCTTTCCTCGTCGATGAAGCGCTGCACGAAGGCCGTGCCGTCTGTAACGCCCGCGAGCTGCGCCAGTTCGTACAGCGAGGTCTCCTTGAGGTTCGCCTGCTTAATAACCTGCGCATCGGTCAGGATGGCGGCGGCGGGCTGGTCGGCGACGACCTTCCCGTCCGAAAGCGCAATGACGCGCGGGGTGTACTCCTGCATCAGGTGCATGTCGTGCGTGATCAGCAATACGGTGATCCCGCGCTCGTTGATGCCGCGCAGGAAGCGCATGATCTCGGAATAATGGCGGTAGTCCTGGCCGGCGGTCGGCTCATCCAATATGATGATCCTGGGGTCGAGGGCGAGGATGGCCGCGATGGTGACGCGCTTCTTCTGCCCGTAACTGAGCGACGCGATCGGCCACTTGCGAAACGGCATCAGCCCGCAGATCGAAAGCGCCTTGTGCACGCGCGCGTCGATCTCGTCCTTGCCGATCCTGCGCAGCTTCAGCCCGAGGGCGACCTCGTCGAAAATCAGGGTCTGGGAGATCATCTGGTTGGGGTTTTGCATCACGTAGCCGACGAGCTCGGCGGTCTCCTTGATGCTCTTTTTCGCGATATCCTCCCCGCAGCAGAGGATGCGGCCCCTGTCCGGCCGCTCAAAGCCGCACATCAGCTTGGCGATGGTGGACTTGCCCGCGCCGTTTCGCCCCACAAGCGAGAGCATCTCCCCCTCGTGAATGAAAAAGTTCACGTCGCTCAATACCCGCTTGCCCGCGTCGTAGCTGAAATCCACGTGCTCGACTAAAAGCACCGGCGGCTTTTCTTCCGGCGGGGGCTGGGGCTGTACGGCGTTGTGCCACGTGACGACCTGCAGCTTCTGTGCTTTGGAGAGCGTAAGCGTTTGAATATATCCCGCCTGCATGGCGGGGGTCACCGGCACGCCCGCGTACTGGAGCGCCGTGACGTACAGCGGCTCGCGGATGCCGTGGATTTGCAGCACGCCGGAGGCGACCAGGCTGTGCGCGTCCATGTCGGCCATGATTTGCCCGTCGTCTATTAAAATCACGCGATCCACCTCGCGGTGGAGCACGTCTTCCAGCCTGTGCTCGATGATGATCACGGTTTTGTGCCGGTCGCGGCAGATGTCGTGGATGATCTCGATGGCCTGCTTGCCGGTGGCGGGGTCGAGGTTGGCCAGCGGCTCGTCAAACAGGAGCACCTGCACGTCGTCCACCATCACGCCGGCCAGCGCCGTGCGCTGCTTCTGCCCGCCG
>JBDRTL010000360.1:0-2913 GCA_043824045.1 Bacillota bacterium | reverse complement strand
CAGACACACTGCCAGCTTGTTCAGAAAGCCTGATATGCTAGGAAGCAAGGGTGACAAGGGGTTGAGCTTACTCGTTTGTAAGTGATACCCCTTGACATCCAGAAGCTGACAACGCAGATTGGGCTTTATCAACAAGCTGAGCCGCCTTCACAAAGGCGGCTTTCCCATTGGCGCGGATGACCTCAGTAGTTTTCTTTGCGGAGTTCGAAGTAGCTCTGGCCGTATCCGCAGATGGGGCAGGCCTGCGGCGCTTTCCTGCCGATGACCAGGTGCCCGCAAACGCGGCACTCCCACATGATCTCGTCGCTCTTTTCGAAAACCTTCTGCATCTCCACGTTTGTAAGAAGCGCGCGGTAGCGTGTCTCATGCGCCTTTTCCACTTCGGCTACGCGGCGGAAACGGGCGGCCAGCGCGGGAAAGCCTTCGTCCTGCGCGTCTTTGGCAAAGCCCTGGTACATATCCGTCCACTCGTAGTTCTCACCCTCGGCGGCGGCCAGCAGGTTTTCGGCCGTCTTGCCCAGATGCCCGAGTTCCTCAAACCAGATGCGGGCGTGTTCCATTTCGTTGCCCGCGGTTTTCAGGAAGATTTCGGCCAGCTGTTCGTACCCCTCGCGGGCGGCAACCTGCGCGAAATAGGTGTATTTGTTGCGCGCCTGGCTCTCGCCGGCAAAGGCCGCCTGCAGGTTCTTTTCCGTTTTCGTGCCGGCATAACGGTGATCGGCCTTTTTGGCTTCCTCCACCTTCGCAAACGCGGAGGCGGGCTGGCCGCAGCGGGGGCATTTGAAATCATCGCTCATCGGGCCATCGTGAACGGCTCCGCATACGGTGCATTTCCATTTTTCCATCGTTGATTCCTCCGTTATTTCATTGCATTGCAAGAGATCGAGCAGTTTTTGGCCGGCGTCGCGCGGGAATTCCACCTCGGTATGGTCTTTGAGCAGTTTTGCGAGAAACGCGCGCACGTTGCCGCTTTGCGGCAGCATATAGCCCGCTTCCCTGACCAGGTCTTCCGCCATGATGTGGTTTGATTTCCCGATCGCCGCGAATAGCTTGCCGGGCAGCGCCGCTGCGATATTTTCCTGCTCCGCTTTGGAGCGCATGAGCGACAGCAAAGCCGAAGATACGTCCGCCGCATGCTCCTGCTGGGGCGGATACGCGGCGGGAACCATGGAGATCGCGCCGGAGGGGCAGGCGTCCGCGCAGTCGCCGCATCCAAGGCATTTGTCCGCGTCGATCACGCTGTTCTCCGTGTCGGTCGCGCCGGAGGGGCATACGTACAGGCAGAGGCAGTCCTTCGTACAGAGGCGGATATTCCGCACCGCAACTTTTCTCGCCATCAGGACGCCCTCCCTTCCGCTTTTTCGAATTTCCAGCCGGGCACTTTGCAGACGGGGCAGAGCGCGGGCGGTCCGCTGCCCACGTACACAAACCCGCAGATCGTACAAACGTACACGCCGGTGCTCTCAAGCATCGCGTCGCCCTCCCGCCCGTAGCGGGCGAGCAGGGATTTGAGGATTTTAGTGACTTTTTCGTCCCAGACCAGAGCGCGGAGCGCGCCGCGGTCCTTCGCATCGGCGGAAACCGCGTTTGCCGCGGGAATGCCGCCGTTCAGATCCCGATCAATCAACTCCAGCAGCTTCTTTGCATCCGGGTCGTCCGCGGGCGTGGCTGCGGACTTGAAGTAATCGGAAAGCTCCGTAAACAGCGCCGCTTCCTTCGGCTTGTACTGCTTTTCACAGCCGCGCGCCAGATTGGAGCACAGCGCGCTGATCTGCAAAGCGGAAAGCTCCTGCATGTCGCCGGCGGTCTCCGCCGCAGCCGCGCGCGGCCTGGGATTTGGCACAGCCGCGCTCTTCTCCTGAAACTCCGCCTTCGTCGCGCCGCACAGGGGGCATACCCAATCATCGGGCAGGTCTTCCCATTTCGTGCCGGGCGCTATGCCGGCCTCAGGAATCCCCTTTGCCTCGCTGTAGAAGTAACCGCAGACGGAGCAGCAGAATTCTCTCATCATACCTACCTCCTTTATACGGTTTGTTCACTTGATAAGATACGTAGATCGGCGTGTTTTGAAACGTCAAAACTGAAAAACCCGAAGACTATTATCCGTTGTGCTCTCCGCAGTTTGCGCTGTGCGCGTGTTCATGGCATTGCGTGCCGGTAGACTGCAGCGTACCGGTTATAAAGGCTTCCACGGCGGTACGCGCGCCGCCCTGCGCGCCGGTAATCACCGTGATCCCTCTTTCGTTGAAGATTTCAATCGCTCCGCCGCCGATGCCGCCCACGATCACCGTTTCCACGCCCTGATCGGCCAGGAAATTCGGAAGAAAACCGGGCTTATGGGGAGGATTTGGGATGCTCGTTTCCGATACGATTTCACGCTGATCCGTATGATAGATTAAAAGCTGTTCGCAGTGCCCAAAATGCGGGCTGACCTGCGTTCCCATACATGCAACCGCAATTTTCATATATTTTCTCCTTTACGCGAGTATTGTTTGCAAGAGAATGTCCAGCCAATCGCCTTCGAACCGTTCGATTTTGCCCTGATCGCAGGCAGCCGTGAGTTTGGGATCAATGGGCAGCCGCGCGACCGTCTGGACGCCGTGCCGTTTCGCGATCTCGTCCGCGTGGCTTTCGCCGAAGATGCGGATTTCTTTCCCGCAGTCCGGGCAGGCGGCGTAGCTCATGTTTTCCACCAGCCCGAGCACCGGGATGTGCAGCAGCGCGGCCATGTTGACCGCTTTTTCCACGATCATGCCGACCAGTTCCTGCGGGGAGGTGACGATGATGACGCCGTCCACCGGAATGGACTGAAACACGGTCAGCGGCACGTCGCCCGTTCCCGGCGGCATATCGATGAACATGCAGTCCACTTCGCCCCAGATCACGTCCGTCCAGAACTGCTTGACAGTATTG
>JBDRTL010000359.1:0-4432 GCA_043824045.1 Bacillota bacterium | reverse complement strand
TCGTGGAACCGTTTCAGGCCGCGAAGGGCAGGGAGCTTTTAAGCGCGGGGCAGATTATCCTGCTTGGCTGCGGCACGGGCAATCCCTTCTTCTCCACCGATACGGCCGTCGTGCTGCGCGCGCTGGAACTGGAATGCGGCCAGATTTTTATGGCGAAAAACGTTGACGGCGTATATGAAAAGGATCCCATGGAATACCCGGACGCAAAGGTGATCAAAGCGATCAGCTATGAAGAATGCCTAAGCCGGTCTCTGCGCGCTATCGATCTGAGCGCGCTGATCCTTTTAAAGGACAATCATTTCCCCCGCCTGCGCGTGTTCAAGCTCGACCAGGAAGGCGAAAACCTGCTCAAAGTGCTTTCAGGCGACACCATGGGCACTACCTTAACCCCGTAATCCACTTGAACTGAATAACGCAAGTTACGAAAAAGTGGAGGACCCGCTTTTTCAAACCGTGACGGTGACGATATTGTAACCGTGTCAGAAAGGCCCAGCATGACTGCGATCTCCGCAAACCTCAAACGGTTTTTCGCGCCCATGGACATGACGGAGGGCAACTCCCTAAAACAGATACTCCGGTTTTCCATTCCGCTTTTGATCGGCAACTTCGCCCAGCAGATGTACTCCACGGTGGACGCCATCGTGGTGGGCAACTACATCGGCGATAACGCGCTGGGCGCGGTGGGGCTATCCTTCCCGGTGATCATGCTGATCTTTGCGATGTTCATCGGCATTTCCACGGGCGCGGGCATCACCGTATCCCAGTATTTCGGCGCGAAAGAACGCCTGATGCTCAACAAGGCTGTGGGCACGATCATCGTGCTTGCGTTCTGGGCGGGGCTTATTTGCACGGCGCTGGGCGTTTTCGTTTCCCGGCCGCTGCTTGTGCTGCTAAATACGCCTGCGGAAATGCTGGACATGGCGGTGATGTATCAGTCCATTTACTTTGCCGGGGTCATCTCGCTGATCTATTTCAACGTCCTCAGCGGCGTATTGCGCGGGATGGGCGACAGCGTATCCCCGCTGATGTACCTGTTCGCAGCTTCGGGCCTGAACATTGTGCTGGATATCCTGTTCGTCACCCAATTTGGCATGACGACCGACGGCGTGGCGCTGGCGACCGTTATCTCGCAATCACTGGCGGCTGTGCTTGCCTTCCGCAAGCTCAGGCGGATGACCGAGATACTGGACCTGAACCGCTCCACGCTTAAGCTGGATGGCGGAATCGCCAGGAAGATCGTGAAGCTGGGGCTGCCGCTGGGTACGATGCAGGCTGTATTCTCCGTGCAGATGATCCTCGTACAGGCGCTGATGAACGCTATGGGTCCGCTGGTGGTGACCACCTTTACCGCCGTGATGCGCGTGGATGGGTTCATCATGATGCCCAACTTCACCTTTGCCGCCGCCGCGACCACCTTTACCGCGCAAAACTACGGCGCAAAGAAACTCGACCGCATCCGCCGCGGGCAGAGGGACACACTGATGGTCGCACTGACCTGCGCCGTGTTTCTCATGATATGCCTCCTGTTATTCGGGCGGCAGCTGATGAGCGTGTTCACCGATACCGAGGCCGTGGTAATGCTGGGCGCGCGGGTGCTGCGCATCCTCGCGGCGGGCTATGTCGCGTTCGCGGTGCTGCAGACCTTTGTGGGTGTAATGAACGGGATGAGCCAGACCACCATCCCGATGATCATGGGCGTTTTCACCGCACTGGCCGTCCGGCTGCCGCTGGCTTACCTGCTGGCATACCTTACGCGTTCGCCCGCGTGGCCCAACGGCAACCCGGACGCGCTGTATTTCAGTCAGCTGACCGCTTGGGTGTTCAACACGATGATTATCGTCGCAATCTTCAAATGGGGCAAGTGGCGCAGGCGCGCTGAAAGCATACTGTTATCCGAGGGGGTATCGTAATGAACGAAATCAAGCGCGAGATTGCGGAGCTGATACAAGGCGCGGTGAAGCGGCGTTTCGGGGCGGACCTGAGCGCCGCACAGCTTCAGGGTTACCTGGAGGTGCCGCCGGAAAAGAGCATGGGCGATTACGCCTTTCCGTGCTTTCGCTTAAGCCGCGAGTTGAAGCTCGCGCCGCCGCAGATTGCCGCCGCGCTCGCCGACAGCATCAACGCGCCCGGCTTTTCCACGGCCAAGCAGATGGGCGGATATCTGAACTTCGATCTAAACCGCGCGCAGGCCGCCCAGCGCACGGTGGACGCGGTGCTTAAGGGCAAATACGGCGCGTCGGACGTCGGCAAGGGCAAAACCGTATGCATCGATTACTCCTCCATCAACATCGCCAAGCGGTTTCACATCGGGCATCTGTCCACCACGATGATCGGCCACAGCCTGAAGTGCATCTACGATTTTCTCGGCTACGGGACCGTCGGCATCAACCACCTGGGCGACTGGGGCACGCAGTTCGGCAAGCTGATCTCGGCCTTCAAGCGCTGGGGCAGCCGGGAGGAAATCGAGCGGGACGGCGTGGAAGCGCTCACGAAGCTGTACGTGCGCTTCCATGAGGAAAGCGCAAAGGAGTTTGACGAGAAGGGCACGCATGCGCTGGAGGACGAAGGCCGCGCGTATTTCAAGGCCATCGAGGAGGGAGAACCGGAAGCGCTCGCAATTTTCAACTGGTTTAAGGAAGTAACTCTCAACGACTGCCAGAAGACCTACGACATGCTCGGCGTGACCTTCGACAGCTACAACGGCGAGGCTTTTTACAACGACAAGATGCAGCCCGTCATCGACGCGCTGAACAAAAAGGGCCTGCTGTCCAAGTCCGAGGGCGCGAGCGTGGTGGACCTGGAAGCCGAGGGCATGCCGCCCTGCCTGATCCTTAAAAAGGACGGCGCCACCCTCTACGCCACGCGCGATCTGGCCGCCGCGCTTTACCGCGCGAACACCTATCACTTCGACAAGTGCCTGTACGTGGTCGCCTACCAGCAGGACCTGCATTTTAAGCAGGTGTTCGAAGTGCTGAAAAAGATGGGCTACCCGTGGGCGGAAAACATGGTGCACGTCTCGTTTGGCATGGTGAGCTACGAGGGGCAGACGCTCTCAACCCGCAAGGGGCACATCGTGTATCTGGACGATCTCCTGACGCAGGCGCAGGAAAAGGCGCTTCAGATCATCGAGGAAAAAAGCCCGGATCTGGAAAACAAGAAAGACGTCGCCCGGCAGGTGGGCGTGGGCGCGGTGATCTATACGGATCTGCAGAACAACCGCATCAAGGATATCGACTTCTGGTGGGACCGGGCGCTGAACTTCGACGGCGAAAGCGGCCCATACGTGCAGTACACGCACGCGCGGTGCTGCTCGGTGCTGCGCAAAGCCGAGGACGCCGGGGAGAACAACGCGGAGCCGGATTACACGTCGGTCTCCGACGATGCCGCCGCCGAGCTCATCAACCTGCTCTCCCGCTTTCCCGAGGCCGTGCACGACGCCGCCGATAAGTACGAGCCTTCCATCGTCACCCGCGCGATTACCGATATCGCGCAGGCGTACAACAAGTTCTACTACGACATCCGCATCCTCGAGGACGACCCCGCCGTGCGCGCAGCGCGCGTGCGGCTGACGCGCGCCACGCGCGACGTGTTAAAACAGGGCATGTATCTCATCGGCATGGAAGCGCCGGAGCGTATGTAAATGGAGCGCAAACCGATGGAGCGAATCGAAAGCGTCAAAAACCCCCGCGTCAAGGCCGCCAGAGCCCTGCACACCGTAAAAGGCAGGGACGAAAGCGGCATGTTCCTGTGCGAGGGGGAGCATATGGTGCGGGAGGCGGTGCGCGCCATCGGCGCGGCATACGCGCTGAGCTCTTCGTTCGCGCTGGGCTCTTCCTTCGCCATCGATACGCTGTTTGTGGACGAAAGCATGGAGGATAAGTATCTGGACCTGATCGGGGATGCGCATGCCGGGCACGCGTTCCTCGTGCCCGCGCATGTGCTTTCCGCCGTCTCCGCCGTCAAATCCCCGCAGGGCATCGCCGCCGTGGTGCGCCTGCAGGTGCCGCCGGTCACGCGGCGAAACTATCTGGGGATGCTTGAGGGGCAGGAGTTGCCTGATTTTGCAGACGATGTGGAGACATCGCCCCCTTTTGCGGGCGGGGATTCAGAATTGTCCGAGAACGAGGCTTTGCCTGATTCGTGGGATCCGGACGAAGACCTGACGGACGACGGTGACGCGCCGGCCGCCTGGAGCGAAAATTTGCCGCCGCCCGAGGACGATGCGGTGTCCCCCTCCGTGCTCGGCGACAAGCTGGTGCTTTTGGAAAACGTGCAGGATCCCGGCAACGTCGGCGCGATTTTGCGCACGATGGACGGGGCGGGGTTCAGCGGCGCCATTCTTTCGCCTGGCTGCGCCGATCCGTTCTCGCCCAAGGCGCTGCGCGCCACGATGGGCGCCGTCTTCCGCGTGCCGACCATGCAGGCGGAAAAC
>JBDRTL010000358.1:0-4065 GCA_043824045.1 Bacillota bacterium | reverse complement strand
CGTTGGCGCAGGTATAGCCCAGCACGTAGTCGAGAGCGTCGTTGGGGCTCACGTTGCGAGCCTTCCGGCCTATGATGATGGCGAGTTCGCACTCGCAGTCGACTTCGTTGGGCGCTACTTTTGGCAGCATAATGTGATCCTCGGGACCACAGAGCGCGCTAGTGGCTTTCAGGAAGATCAGAGGGCGCTCGGGCAGAGGTTTTCCGGTCTCCTCGGCGAAACCTACCACATCACCGGCGACGAAAGCCTGACCTGGAACCAGATTTACGGGATCATCGCGGCCTCGCTTCATGTAGAACTGCGGCCCGTGCATATCGCGACTGACGCGCTCGCCGCCTGTTCCAAAGAGTTTGCCGGCAGCCTGGCCGGGGACAAGGCCCACTCCGTGATCTTTGACAACACGAAGATCAAGCGCGCCGTGCCCGGGTTTGCCGCCACCGTGCGTTTTGACCAGGGCGTGCGGCAGACGCTTGATTACATTTTAAGCCACCCCGAGTGCTGGAAAGCCGATCCCGCGTTTGACGCATGGACGGACGAGGTGATTCAGCGCTGCGAACAGATGCGGGAAAAGCTGCCCGTTTTGCCGGACTGAAAGCATGTATAATTCATATTGCGCCGCAGACAAATACGGTTTATGATAACGGGGATATCATGAGCGTTCGCAAAGAATTGTATACAGGAAAGGAATCAAGCATATGACAAAGACAGACAGCGTGTTCGCCTCTGTAAAGAAATACATACGGCTGGCAAGGTTTGATCACTGGATCAAGCAATTGTTCATGATTCCCGGCGTCGTGGTGGCGGTGATCATCGTGCACGACAGCGGGTATAACTGGTCGCTGGTTTTGAAGCGCTTTCCGCTGGATTTCCTCGCCCTGTGCCTGATCGCGTCCGCGAACTACGTGCTCAACGAATGGCTGGACGCCGCGTTTGACCGGTTTCATCCCGTGAAAAAGAACCGGACCTCCGTAACCGAGCACCTGGACGCCCGGATAGTCTATCTGGAATACGCCGTATTTGCCGTCGCCGGATTGCTTTTTGGATGGGCCGCGTCGCCCCCCGTTTTGATCGTCTGCGCGGCGCTGCTTTTGATGGGCGTGGTCTACAACGTAAAGCCCCTGCGCGTCAAAGACGTCCCCTTTCTGGACGTGCTGGCCGAATCGGTCAACAACGCGCTGCGCCTTCTGGCCGGCTGGTTTGTGGTAACGTCGGTTTACCTGCCGCCGGCCACGCTGCTGTTT
This sequence comes from Bacillota bacterium, assembly GCA_043824045.1. Taxonomy (GTDB): domain Bacteria; phylum Bacillota; class Clostridia; order Christensenellales; family Aristaeellaceae; genus CAXXOK01. The sequence continues at coordinate 2,824 of JBDRTL010000358.1, read as the reverse complement.
GGGTACTGGATGGGCGGCGCCTTTTTGATGGCGGCGAAGCGCTTTGCGGAGTACCGCATGTTCAGCGATCCGGAAATGCTTGCGCGGTACCGCAAATCCTTCAAGCGGTACACGGAAAAATCGCTGATGGCGTCCGCTGCGTTCTACGGCATGCTTTCCCTGTTCTTCTGCGGGATATTCATCATCAAGTACCGCGTGGAATTCCTGCTGGCCATCCCCGTGATCTGCGGGCTGTTCGCCTACTACCTCGCCCTGTGCTACCGGTATGATTCCCTTGCGCAGAAGCCGGAAGCACTCTACCGGGAAAAGGGCCTGATGCTGTATATTCTGCTGCTGGCCGCGCTGTTCTTCGTGCTGTCCTTTGTCGATATTCCGTTCCTTTCCACCCTGCAGGATACCGTGCTGATCCAGAGCGGGACAATATAGAAACACAGGCATTCCGGGCGCCTGGCCGCTTCGGTTTCTGCCCGGCGCTGCAAAGGGCCTGCCGGAGCGCATGGGGCGCGGCGTGATTGCGTATAGTAACTGAAAGAAGAGAACCCTATGGAAAGCCTCGCGGTCAAACGGAAAGCCGTCATCGCGGCGGCGTATGTCTATCTTACGCTGCCCATCTGCATCTACTTCGTGGGATGGCTCAAGCCCGTGATTTCCGTTCCCATGACGCTGTTCTTCATCTACGGCACGGTAGTCGCCGTGAAAAACCAGAGCGTACAGGCGATCAAAACCCCGGCGGTCACCGCCAGGCAGTTTATCATCTTTGCCATGATCATTTTTTTATGGGTGCTGATGTCCGGCGTCGGCGGGTTCGTATGGCAGAACCGGTATGACCATGTGCTGCGCAACGCCGTGTTTCAAGATCTGGTGCATTTCGACTGGCCGGTGGTCAGCGATGCGTCGTCGCGGACGATCGCGTACTACATCGGCTTCTGGATGCCGAGCGCGCTGGTCGGCAAGGCGTTCGGGATGGAAGCGGGGTACTTTTTCCAGCTGCTCTGGGCGCTGATCGGCACGGGGCTTGCCTTTTGCCTGATGTCCTACATTCTGGGGAAATTCAGCTGTGTGACGTTGCTGGTCTTCATCTTTTTCAGCGGGCTGGATATCATCCCGTTTCTGATCAATGTGTCCAATAACGGTCTCCCGGCTTATGATGCCTACAGCGGGTTTGGGATATTTTACCATCTGGAACTGCAGTTCACGGTGTTTAATTCCTCCAGCCCCACTTCGATGCTCTACTGGATGTACAATTATGCCATCCCCTTCTGGGTCGGGTTTCTGCTTTTGCTCATGCAGAAAAACAACCGCTGCCTGGTATTTACCTATTCCCTGCTGGCGCTGTTCGCCCCCATCCCGATGGTAGGCGCGCTGCCGGCCGTCGTGTATATCATGCTGCGCAACGAGGGTGTCACGCCGAAGAACTTCTTTCAGAAATTCGGGGCGCTTTTCAAACACCAGTTCAACCTGCAGAATATCGCAGGTCTTTTACAGGTTGTGATCATCGAACTGTTTTTAGCTACCAATAACTCCGCCAGGCGGATCGGGATGCTGCCGGTGAATGCTGATTCCATCCTGTGGTTTTTATACTTCTTTATGGTCGAGTTCGGGCTGTACCTGCTTTGGCTGTATCCGGCGTGGCGGAAAAACAAGCTGTGCATCGTGCTGATGTGCTCGACGGCTGTTTTCAGCTTTGTGGAGATGGGAGGCTCTTACGATTTTGCCTGGCGCACCACCGCGCCGTTTATGTTCTTCCTGATGCTGTACTTAATCCGCAAGCTTATCCAAAAACCGCAGACGCTGAAGCTGCCAATGAAGGCTGCGATTATTCTCATCCTGCTCGCCGGGGCCGTGACGCCGGTGTTTGAAATCTCGCGCTCAGTCTACAATACGGCGGTGATCGCGGCAGAGCGGCAGAGCCCGGGAACGTATGCGCAAGGCAGCCACGAATACGATATCGCGCAGCAGCCCATGCGCAGCGACTGGATTCCTTCGTTTGTCGAGATTGAGGAGCAGAGCTACATCGGCGTGTTTGATAACTTCGTCGGCACCGACTCGCAGGACAAATTATTCAACCGCTACCTGCGGAAATAACGGCCGGTTTCGCTTGCCTGGCGCCGCGAATCCCGCATGCGCAGGGCGTTGCGTGACATTTTTCCCTGTCCGCGCCAAAAACTGAGGAAACGCCGTTTGACCGCTTGCATTTCAAACGGGAGATATGCTATAATTCCTACGCCGATCATGCACAACGATCGGCGCATCCATGGGGCATTAGCACAGTTGGTAGCGCGCTACATTCGCATTGTAGAGGTCAGGAGTTCGAATCTCCTATGCTCCACCAGACCGCAATCCTTTATCTTATAAAGGATTGCGGTTTTTCAGTGCTACTTCAAGGTGAATGATATATTCAAATATACCCTCAATAATACTATGACATATGGTTGGCCTAACAATATTAAATATGTATTTTACAAAGCCATTAAAACACAATATTGATATTCGACTCGAAAAACCGCGTTGAATTTTCCATATGTCAGCAGCTATACTCTCCCAATGCCTCGTATGCATACAGATAAATGGAAATTTAGCCCTCATATCTGATTTTGCAGGCGTGGCAAACCTGACACCATCAGAGCACCCAGTTCATTGGCTGATTCAAAAGGTGGTGTCATACACGACTCGAGGACATATGTAAAGCGGGGGTGTGGACGATTTCTTGGACCATAATCCCCACATTCAGGTACTTGTGCCAACGTTAACTATTGTAATGTCTGCTGAACAAAGTCAATATTTCAGTGAAGCAGGTCCGAAATCGAAAGAAGCGCAGGAAACG
>JBDRTL010000357.1:0-4689 GCA_043824045.1 Bacillota bacterium | reverse complement strand
GGTATTACCTGGTGTTTTGCAGCGGCAAGGACAGGATGCAGGAGAATGGAATCCCGCATACCAACTTCTCCGTCAGCGCCGAGCGTGAGACCGTCGTTTTGAGCGACAGCGCGGGGCGGCTGATCGACAGGGTGACCATCGAAAACGTGCCCGCGGATTATTCCGTGGGGCTAAATACGGACGGCATCTGGACGTTTTTCAAGCAATCTACCCCAGGGTTTCCCAATACGCCCGACGGGCAGGCTAAAGTGGATCAGCTGATCCGCCGCTTTAACGCAACGGGCGTATACATCACGGAGGTGATGGTTTCCAACGACAGCGTAGCCATCGGCGTGGCGGGACTGAACGAAGATTATATCGAGTTGTACAACTCGTCCGCCACGCCGGTGGATTTAAGTAACTACGGCCTGAGCGACAACCTGGGCCGCCCGCGCAAGTGGCAGTTCCCGCTGGGATCGGTGATCGAGCCCGGCGAATATAAGATCGTCACGCTGGACGGGCGGGCGGACCTGAGCACCTATTATGAACTCCACACCAGCTTCAAGCTCTCCAAAGCCGACGACACGGTCGTTTCTTTTTGCGATCCCACCGGCAGGGTGCTGGACAGAATTCCGATTCCCTCTGATATTCCCACCGATCACAGCTACGGACGCTCGCAGGGTTTCGCGGGCTTTTACTATTATTACACCCCGACGCCCGGCGCGGCCAACGGCGCAGGGTATTACGGCTATGCGGTTACTCCGTCGTTTTCAGTAAGCGGCGGTGAATATAAAGGTACGGCGCAGGTGACCATCGGCATTCCCGAAGATACCTTGGTGTACTATACAACGGACGGCTCCACCCCGACCGACGGCGATTTGCTGTATATTGAGGGCGAGGTACTGGAGTTTTCACGCGTTACGCCGCTGCGTGCCCGCGCGTACGATCCGTCCGGCTTGCTTCAGCCAAGCCGGATTGTGACGCAGACGTACTTTCCAAACGTTTACCACACCTTTCCCATCGTGAGCGTTGTTGTGGACCCCGACGAGTTGTGGAACGCGGAGGACGGCTTGCTCACCGTCGGGGACAACGTGGACAAGTCGGCTGGCATTCCGTTCAAAAACACGGTGTACCGCGAGTTCGGGAAAATCCCGCGCGAGGGCAATATCGAGATGTATATAAAGGACGGAACCCAGCTGTTAAGCCAGGGTATGGAAATCAGCCTGCAGGGGCAGTACAGCCTGGATATGCCGCAGAAAACCTTCAAGGTGAAGGCCAAGGCCAGGTACGGCGATAAGTATTTCAGCGCCCAGCTTTTTGAGGATTTGGAGTTTACCCAGTATAAGGGCATCGTGCTTCGCAACAGCGGCAACGATGCCGTATGGACGCGCTTGAACGACGCGTTCCAAAGCCAGCTGATCAAAGCGTTCAGCGCGTCCGCAAACACGCCGTCCACCGTGATCTATCAGGACTGGCAGCCCGTGGTGGTGTATTTGAACGGCCAGTACTGGGGGCAGTATAATCTCCGCGAGCGCGCGGACCGCTTTTTCGCCACGCAGCACGAAGGCTATCCGCTGGATATGGCCGGCCAGATCGACGTGCTGGAAGCCGGCGGCAAGCTGGTGTACGGCTCGCGCGCCGATTACGCCGACATGATCGACAAGGTGAAAAAGAGCTCGCCGGCCACCAACGCGTCGGATCTGCAGTACATTCTGGACCGGATCGACGTGGATAACTATTTCGATTACATGGCGTTTGAAATGTTCTTTGGCAACTCCGACCCCGGCAACATCCGTTTTTACTGTATGCGGGTGGAGGGCGCGAAATGGCGGTGGGTATTCTTCGATTCCGATTATGGCATGTTCAACTCGGGGTTTGACAGCCCCACTTCCTACCTGAAATCCTCGGGCGCGGGCCAGCAGAAAATCGATAATACGCTGATCGTGAAACTTCTGCAAAACGACCAGATGCTGGAAAAATTCCTGACGAGGCTGGGTGAGATCTACCAGTTCCTCACGACGGAGAAGATGCTCGAAATCTTCAATTCCATGGCGGCCGCGCTGGAGCCTGAGATGCCGCTGCACTTCAGCCGCTGGGCGGAGGAAAACGACCGCGCCATCAATTTTGATTCGCCGCTGACGCCCGAGGGCGCGCTCAGGTACTGGAACACGCGGCTGGACCGCACGCGAAACGTGATCAAGAAGCGGCCGACGTACTTCTACGAGATGATACAGGAGTATTTTAAGATCAGCGACGATCGGATGCTTGTATATTTCGGGCCCAAACCCCCCTTGCCGGACGACGCTATCTACACGGAAGGCAAGAAGTGGGGATAACGATACAAGGTTGACATTGCCTGGGGTTCGAACTATCATAATATGCAATTGACAGGAAGAAGGAGAATACGAAATGTTTACATCGCTCATGCAGCTGACCAGCATTTCCGACGTTATCAGTTCTTCGGGGCTGGCGGCGCAGTTCAAGACCATCGTACCGGGCGACCTGTTCCTCGCGCTCGGTTTGGGATTTGTGGTGGGCGCGGTCATCGCGGTCGTCTACAAAAAAACATACCGGGGTGTGCTGTACAGCCCGTCGTTCGCGATCACGCTGATCATGCTCACGCTGATTACCACGCCCGTGGTCATGTGTATCAAGAGCGATATCGCGCTTTCGATGGGTATGGTCGGCGCGCTGTCAATCGTGCGTTTCCGCACCGCGGTAAAAGACCCCATGGACACGGCGTACATGTTCTGGGCGCTGACGATGGGCATTCTGCTGGGCGCGGGGCTGCATCTGGTTGCGCTGATCGTGGTGCTGTGCATCGGCGTGCTGATGTTTGCGCTTTCGTTTGCCAAATTCAACAACCCCAATTCATACCTGCTCGTGGTTCATTACGACGAGTATGCGGAGCAGTCTATCCGCACCGCGCTCAGCCGCACCACGAAGAACTTCAAGCTCCGCAGCAAATCCTTGACGCGGGCGGGCGCGGAGATGACCTACGAAGTTCGTTTGGGCGACCGGCAGGAGATCGTAACCCGGATGCTCGACATCGAAGGCGTGCACGACGCCACGCTCGTGGCCTGCCAGAGCGACGTGGGAGTGTAATTTGCGTTTGTAGAGAGGGGATCAAAGATTGGCTGTTGCGCTGCCGCTTCGGCATGAGCTGAAGTATTATATCAACACGATGGAGTATCACCTTTTGTCCAGGGCGATCGACAAGGTGCTTTTCCGCGACCCCAACGGCGATCCGGAGCGCAACGAATACCACATCCGTTCCCTGTATTTTGATACCTACGACAACCGCGCGATGCTGGACAAAATAAACGGCGTGCGCGACCGCGACAAGTACCGGCTCCGGATTTACAACATGTCGGACGAGCTGATCCGCATGGAGTGCAAGTCAAAGATCGGCAGCCTGATTTCCAAGCGGTCCATCATCATCCCGCGCCCGCTGGCCGAGCAGCTGATGGCGTGCGACCCGACGGGGCTGGAGCGGACGCGCTCGGGACTTTTGCAGGACATGTTCCGCGAAATGACGCTCAACCTTTTGCACCCCGTGGTGATCGTGGACTATATCCGGGAGGCGTACCTGTACCCCGCGGAGGACGTGCGCGTGACGTTTGACAAGCAGCTGCGCTCGGGCGTGGGTTCCTGCGATTTTTTCAACCCCTTCGTGCCCACGGTGCCGCCGCTTTCGGACGAGCGGATGATCCTCGAGGTGAAGTACAACCACGCGCTGCCGCCGTTCATCCGCGACCTGCTGTGCACCTACGTGCGTCAGGCGCAAAACAGCGCGATCTCAAAGTACTGTATCTGCCGAACGTTCGAAAATCTGGAGTATTAACGTGCGAAGCATGATGAAACGGGTATCAGCCGCGGCATTTGCGCTGCTAATTACCGTCTTCGGGCACGCCTTTGCCGTGACGATCACGATCACAGATCCGGACGGAAAAGCGGTAACGAGCGCGGTATCGGATACGGTTTCGAACGCAGAGACGAATGCCGGTATAGGCGTAAATGCAAGGGAAGCGTTGATCGACGCGATCATTGATACGGCGCAGACGTTGTACAATAATGCGAACGGCAGATGGCAGCGCGCGGAAAAATCCGGTGATATCTACGTTTGCAAAAACTTTACGGTGTACCTGTTTTTACAAAACGCCGACCGTTTCCGCATGGCTGAATTTCCGGGCGTGGAGCTGAATATCCCCAGATTGAACAAGGAAACGGACGACGGGTATGATAAAGGCATCGTCTGGGAGGATCTCTCCGCCTCCGATGGCAATCCGTTTGAGGTTGCCGCTCAATTCCGGTATAACGACGATCTTTCCCTGGAGGAAAACAAGGAGATCGCCCACGCGTTTATGCAGCAGGTCGAACGCGGCGATTATTTTCAGATGCAGGCCAGCTATTACTGGGGCAAGGGCGCGCACAGCCTGGTTTTCATTAAGGACTACAACCCGGAGTTGGATACCGTACACTGGGCGGACAGCAATATGAAAACGAAGAAAGAAAACGGTATTACCTACGGCTTGGTGCAGTTCAACGCCGAAACGGATATCGACGGGTTTGTGGACGCGTTTTGCCATCCCAAGCGCGGCGCGACGCTGTACCGCCTCCGGGACGATATCATCTTTGCCGGCAATCGGGATGAGTAAGGAGCAGGTATACCGCGCAGGCCGACGCACATCACCGGCAAGCCGGAGATTG
>JBDRTL010000356.1:0-4179 GCA_043824045.1 Bacillota bacterium | reverse complement strand
CGCCGTATGGCGCGGCGCCGGTTAGTACATTGTTCTCTATATCGCTGGTCTGCAGAATATCCCAAACGAGCAGAACGAAGCGGCGACTGTAGCTGGCGCCACCGCATGGCAGAAATTCCGCAAGATTACCCTGCCGATGCTCACGCCGACGACGTTTTTCGTATCCATCATGACGACCATCTCGTGCTTTAAGGTGTTCGATACGGTAATTCTCATGACCGATGGGGGCGGGCCGGGGCGCGCCACGAAGATGCTGGTCAATTATATCTTTGATTTGAGCTTCAACCAGATCAAGTACGGCGTGGCAAGCGCCGTGGCGATGGTCCTGTTCGCGGTTGTGCTCATCATCACCGTTGTGCAGTTCCGCGTGGAAAAGAAATGGGTGAATTATTTCTAGAAAGGCGGAAGTCCAGTGACGACGATCGCTTTGCAAAGCATGCATTCGAAAAATCCGCTGAAAAAGCTCATTGTAAAAGCGCTGATCATCCTGTTTTTGCTGTTCTTTACGGCGCTTGCGTTTCTGCCGTTTGTGTGGATGCTGTCTTCCTCCCTCAAACTGGATAAAGACGTGTTCCGCTACCCGATCGAGTGGATTCCCTCCGTGCGGCATTGGGATAACTACGTACAGATTTGGGAGCGCGTGCCGCTTTTAACGTATTTCAAGAACACGGCGCTGCTGTCCGTGGGCGTAACCTTTATGCAGATCATCACGTCCAGCTTCGCGGCGTACGCGTTCGCCAAGATGCGGTTTAAGGGGCGCGACCTCCTGTTTTTATGCTACATCGGCACCATCGCCATCCCATGGCAGGTGTATATGCTTCCGCAGTTCATCATGATGCGGTTCATCGGCCTGTACGATACGCTGCTGGCGCTTTTGGTGCTGCAAAGCTTTTCGGCGTTCGGCGTGTTCCTGATGCGCCAGTTCTTCCTGAGCATTCCGTCAGACCTCTGCGAGGCGGCGCGCATCGACGGGCTGAGCGAGTACGGTATCTGGGCGCGGATCATGATGCCGCTCTCAAAGCCTGCGATCGCCACACTGATCATCTTCACGTTCGTGGGCACGTGGAACGACTTCATGGGGCCGCTGATCTACCTTAGAAGCGACGCGGTGAAGACAATTCAGGTCGGGCTGAGGCGGTTCATTCAGGAATATACGAGCGATTTTCACCTCATCATGGCGGCCTCGCTGTGTTCGCTGGTGCCGGTCGCGATCATGTTTTTGTCGATGCAGCGGTACTTTATCGAGGGCATCGCGACCACGGGCATCAAGGGATAGGACGGGCAAGCAACCGGCATTCGCGCCGGAAAGGGGAACCTGATGATCGGAGATTTACAGCACAATCCGCTGCGCACGCGGGCGGATACGGAAAATGCGGCGATGGAGATTTTACAGCCGCTGGTTTCGCTGCTCAGTCCGGGGCGCGCCAGATTGCGTTTGGGAGAGACGGGCGCGGTCTATCCGCAAAGCATCGCGGAGATGGAGGCGTTTGCCCGTCCGCTGTGGGCGATCATCCCGATGCTCGCGGGCGGGAGCAAGCGCGTGCTGCCCGTATGGGAGCTGTGGAAACAGGGCATCGCCGCGGGCACCGATCCCAGGCATCCCGAATACTGGGGCGAGGTGGGCGATTTCGACCAGCGGCTGGTCGAGATGGCGGTCTTCGGCATGGGCATGGCGATGATTCCTGAAACTTTTTTCTTCGGCCTGCCCAAAGAAACGCAGGGGAACCTGTACCGCTGGCTCAATCAGATCAACCAAAAGAGCATGCCAAGGAACAATTGGGTGTTCTTCCGCATTTTGGTGAACATCGGTTTTGAGGCATGCGGTCTGCCGTATGCAAAGCCGCAGGTCGAGGAAGATTTCGCGCTTGTGGACGGGCATTACGAGGGCGACGGCTGGTACTACGATTATGAAAGCCAGCGGGACTATTACATCCCGTGGGCGTTTCATTACTACGGGCTTTTGTTCGCGCATCTGCATCCGCAGAGCGAAAACGCGCGGGAACTGCTGGAGCGCGCCAGGCTCTTCGCGCCGGATTTCGCTTGCTGGTTTGATGCGGCGGGGGAAGCGCTGCCGTTTGGGCGCAGCCTGACCTACCGCTTCGCGCAGAGCTCGTTTTTCGCGGCGCAGGCATACGCGGGGGCGGAAACAAAGGCGGTCGGCTATGGCGAGATGAAGCATCTGCTGCTCCAGAACCTGCGCAGGTGGTTTCAGCAGCCCATCTTCACGCGCGACGGCGTGCTGACCATCGGGTATCATTACCCAAATCTCATCATGGCGGAAGGGTACAACGCGCCCGGTTCGCCGTACTGGAGTATGAAGGCGTTTCTGTGCCTCGCGATGCCGGAAAGCCATCCATTCTGGCGGGCGGAGGAGAAAGCGCCGAAGCTGCCGGACATCAGCAGGCAAACCCATGCGCGGCAGCTGATCGTGCGGACGGACGGGGGGAAGCACGTCGTAGGCTATCAGGCGGGCAGCCATTGCCCGGAGCACGCGCACAGCGAGGCGAAATACGAGAAATTCGCCTATTCCACGGCGTTTGGGTTCAGCGTGTCCAAGTCGTGGCTGAGGCTAGGCGCCGGCGCGTTTGACAGCATGCTGGCCGTGAGCACCGACGGCATCTGCTACCATCCGCGGTTTGGCTGCGAATCGTTTGCGATCGGCGATCAAAAGATCGCGGCGGTCTGGAAACCGGTTCCGCAGGTTACGGTGGAAACGGAGCTGATTCCACTGGGAGATTGGCATATCCGCAGGCACCGCATCCGTACCGAAGTTGAGATCACGGTAGCGGAAGGCGGGTTCGCCATCGCCGCCGAAGGCGGCGGGCAATACGCGCAGAGCGTTACGCAGACGGGCGCGGCGGTGATCGCGCCTTGGGGAATCAGCGGCATTAAAACGGTGAAGGGGTATGATTCGGCTGAGATCGTAAGGCCGGAGCCCAACACCAACCTGATGGCGCCGCGCACCCTGCTGCCCACGCTGACGGCCAAACTCGGGCCGGGAGAGCATTCGCTGGTCTGCGCCGTGCTGGGCACGGTTTCAGGCGACGCAAGCCTTTGGCAAAGCAACCCCAAGGAGGTATCGGAACTTGCATAACTGGGCCCGGACGACATTTGAAAAGTTTGCGCGGAAATACGAAACATCAGCCGCGCTTGCGGCTGCGCAGGATATCATCCCGTACAAAAGTGACGGCAGCCGCTGGGCGGGCTCGCCGTACGAAGGCGACGCGTGGTGGACGGGCGGATTTTGGCCCGGGCTGATGTGGCAGCTGTATGCCGCGACCGAAAAAGAGATCTTCCGCACGGAAGCGGTGCGCGTGGAAAACCGCCTGACGAAGGAACTGTGTTATTTCAAGCGTTTGTATCACGACGTCGGGTTCATGTACCTTTTATCCTGCGGTGCGAACTGGATGCTTGAGGGCGACCGGGATTCCAAGCGCAACCTGCTGCACGCCGCCACGATCCTGGCGGGGCGGTTCAACCTCGCGGGCGGGTATATCCGCGCGTGGAACGAGGACAAGGCGGGCTGGGCGATCATCGACAGCATGATGAACCTGAGCCTGCTGTTCTGGGCGAGCCGCGAGACGAAGGACCCGCGCTTTGATCAGATCGCCGTCAAACACGCAGATACCGCGATGCGCGAGTTTGTGCGCGCAGACGGCAGCTGCAACCATATCGTGATTTTCGACCCGCACACCGGCGAAGCGCGGCGCAAGCCCGGCGGGCAGGGATATGCCGAGGGCTCCAGCTGGAGCCGGGGGCAGGCGTGGGGGCTGTACGGGTTTACGCTGAGCTACCTGAGCGCGCAGCTTGACCGGCATCTGGAAACCGCGTGCAAAATAGCGGATTACTTTATTTTAAACATCCGCCCCGACGGGCTGACAGACAGCGATTTCCGCCAGCCGAAAGAAAAAGAGCGGATTGACAATATTGCCGCTGCCTGCGCGGCGTGCGCCCTGATCGAACTCAGCCGTATCCCAGAAGTCGGCCGCGCGAAGGAATATCTGGCCGCGGCGGAGCATATGCTGCGCGCGCTGGATACGCTTTGCGCCGATTACACGGAGCAGTCCGCTGGCGTTTTGCAAAAATGCACCGCCGCCTACCACGACGAAGGCGCGGGTACGCATATCAATATCGTATACGGCGATTACTTCTACGCGGAAGCCCTCGCCAAGCTCCAGG